>JBBAGC010000216.1:0-4560 GCA_041655115.1 Spirochaetota bacterium
CATCTTGACTGCATGTTCTTTATTTCAGAAAGAACCTCAATAATGAAGGGTTCCTTTTCAAGGCGTTGATTTAAAAAATAAAAGTCGGTATTTTTATTCATCTGTAATAAAAGAAGCCTCTGTTTGAAATTTTTTATATAAATAATTAATAAATTTTTTCTTAAATTGAATATTTGTCAATTATTTATTATACCCCTTTATCATGGGAACAAAGCGCACATGAATTATTTCTTCAGAATGGAGTTTTTCTCCATCTTTAGATATGCGAATAAGCTTTTGTACTGAGGAGCCCACTGGTGCTACAAGACGTCCCTTTGAAGCAAGCTGACTTATCAGAACTTCCGGTAAAGTATCAGGTGCTGCTGTTAGAATAATTACATCAAAAGGAGCCTGTTCAGGAAGACCCTTGTATCCATCGCCATGAATAAGTTTTACATTTTTGCACCCAAATTTTATAAGATTTTTTTCAGCTGTTTCTTTGAGGTTTTTGATTCTTTCAATGCTGTATATTTCAGATGCAAGGAGAGAAAGAATAGCTGTTTGATAGCCTGAACCTGATCCTATTTCCAGAACCTTTTCATCCCCTTTCAGCTGGCAAAGCTGGCTCATTAGCGCCACTATATAGGGCTGGGATATGGTTTGTCCATCTCCTATGGGAAGGGGGTGATCTCCATAGGCGTCAACCATATACTGTTCAGGAATAAACAGTTCTCTTTTAGTTTTACGCATTGCCTCAATTACACGCTGATCCGATATGCCCCTGGCAATAAGGTGATTTGTAATCATTTTTTCGCGCTGTTCATGCATTATTTTAGATGTGCTGTTCATTTTCCCTCTTGTAATCTGCATAAATTAAAAAACAGATTTATTTTTTTGCTGATTCAGTTATATTGTTTCCTGAATTTTTTGTAAGATCAACAACATAAATAGATCAGAGGCATCTGATTTATGTATAGTAATATACCAAAATTAGACAGAGAAAATATATTAATGTGTTACTTTTTTGATACACTATGTTATATATATATTAAATTTTTTAAAACAATATTCCAGGTAAAATAATATAAATTATATTTTTTGACATTTATTCTATTTTAAAACCTGATTTTATATTTACCTTATTGTTTTTTGGGAATTTCCTCCTAATTCAATCTTTAAATCTTCATGGAATTATAAAACAGCTGTGAACTTATTCTTTTTTGCGAATTATTATAAAATTTTAGGGTTTGGCATGAAAATTGCATCAATAATATGTAGAGAAGCAATGATAATTAAAATAACAGAGAGGTGATGCTATGCTTATGGATTTTGTAAACATGTTTTGGCTGGTTGTATCTTTCTGGATTTTAATTGAATATATAAATATGAAATTAAACAGAGGAAAGAAAAAAGAAACATCATTTAAGCATTCAAGATCGGATGAATAATAGATATGCTCTGTTTAATTATAATTGACAACCCTGCCTGTTAGTTTATCTTCATTTTAAAAGGTTTATAATTTTTATTTTTCAGGGAATGTATAGGAAATATACAGGAGTTTTTATGCCTTTGTTTAAAAAAAAGTATTTAATTGCATTTCTGATTATTTTGCCTCTTATACTGCAGGCTGATATTGATTTGACAATATCTAAAATTGTTTATGAAATTGATGTGTATCAAAATAAACCGGTTAATATGACATTAAAGCTTAAGCAGGTTGACAGAATTTTTGAAAAAATTATTTTTTATGATTCAGAAAATATTGATATTGAATTTGATGTTTCAGGTAAAGAGGCAAAAAAAAGGCTAAGAAATGATATGCTTAACCTGCACGAAGGCATGGCATACAGGGTTTCCTTTATTGTTACAGGAACTGGTAATTTAGGGGGGCTTATTGGGATACTTGAATCTTTTACCCCTCTGTTTTTGGATAAAATTCCCTAATCTTTATTTAAACAAGAAAGCAGAATAGCTGGGCGGCTATCCTGCCTTCTCTTTTCTTTGCAGTGCCAAGTTTCCAATATGATAAAAACGGGAGGGAATTATCATATATCCACTTGTAAAGTCTATATCGGCACTGTTCTATAAAGACTTTAACAAAATTTATTTTGAAAAAGGAAAAAATGACAGGAATTGTTATAAGGGTTTTTGGACGCTATTATACTGTTAAGCAGGATGATGTTGAATATATTTCAGTTTTAAGAGGCAGAATAAAAAGAACTCCTGAAATGAGAAAATTTTCCAATCCGGTTGCTGTTGGGGATGTGGTTAATTTTTCAATAAATAGAGACGGGCTTGGAGTAATTGAATCACTTGTTGAAAGGAAAAATTTTTTTTCCAGAAAGGACAAGTTTAAAGGGAAAGAGGATTTAATAGCTGCAAACCTTGATCAGGTTATTGCTGTACAGTCCTTTGCTGTGCCCAGGTTAAATTTAAGGTTTGTAGATCGTATACTTGTGAGGGGTATGAGTGCAGGTATTCCTGTTGTTCTTTGTATGAACAAGCTGGATATTGCTGATAAGGGTGATGAGGCTTATATAAGTTCCTATTACAGGGATTCAGGTCTTGCCATAATTTTTGTCAGTGCATTAACAGGTGAGGGGATTGAAAAATTCAGGAGTATGATTTCAGGGGCAAGATCCCTGCTTATAGGTTCTTCCGGAGTTGGCAAGTCATCTCTATTGAATGAGGTTTTTTCAGGGCTTAGTGTAAAAACAGCAGAGGTTTCTGAAAGCACAGGAAAGGGCAGGCACACTACAACCAATGTTCAAATGGAGCAGATTAATAGCTCTACAGAGCTTATTGATACCCCTGGTGTAAGGGAGTTTGGCATAATGCATATTGAACCTCATATGCTTGGAACATATTTTCAGGATTTTAATGAAGCTTCAAAAAAATGCAGATTTAACCCCTGTAGCCATGATCATGAACCTGATTGTGAAGTAAGACGTCTGGTTGATCTTGAAGAAATTCATCCTGATAGATATGTTTCATACCTTAATATCCTTTATTCTTTAAGAGAAAATATTGATAACATGTATTAAACAGGAATCAGTGTAATGATTGATGTTTCTAATTTACATATATCTTTTGACACAAGAGATGTGCTTAATGGAGTATTTCTGGATGTAAATGCTGGTGAGACCCTGGTGCTTATGGGCAGGAATGGTTCAGGAAAATCCGTATTTCTTAAAATAATTGCCGGTTTAATAAAAAATTATTCAGGCACTGTTAAAATAAACGGCAATGATATAAATGGGATATATAGTCCTGAAGGTTTTGATAAATCTTACAGTGAAATTAAAATAGCCTATGTGTTTCAAAAAGGCGGTCTTTTTGATTCAATGAGTGTTTTTGATAACACCGCTTTTGGGCTAAGAAGGCTGGGTTTTAATGAAGATGAGATCTTCTCCAGAGTAGATTCTGTTCTTGACAGGGTGGGGCTTAAAGGGAGTGAGTACAAGCTCCCTTCTGAAATTTCAGGAGGGATGCAAAAAAGGGCAGGGCTTGCCAGGGCAATATGTATTGATCCTGAAATTATTCTTTATGATGATCCCTCTGCAGGGCTTGACCCTATTTTATCCGATTCCATTGCTGATTTAATTATAGACATAAAGAAAGACAGCAATACTACAGCTATTGCAGTGACACATGATCTTGCTGTGGCAAAAAAAATTGCAGACAAAATTGCGCTTTTGTACGAAGGAGAAATTGTATTTTGGGGAATTCCCGATGATTTTTTTTCCAAAGAAAATAAATTTGCAAAACAGTTTATAGAAGGTGACCCTATAGGGCCAATAGATATTTTTAGTCAATAATGAGGTAATAAAAAAATGCGTATATTAAATAGACGTTATGATGTTACAGGAATAGGTTCAGCACTGCTTGATTTTGTGGTTTTGGTTGATGATTCTTTTTTAGATGAGATGAAGCTTGAAAAAGGGACAATGCACCTTATTGATGAAGATAGAAGCAGGGAGATTTTTCAAAGACTTATAAATTATAAAAAAGAAATAATTCCAGGTGGCAGCAGTGCAAATACAGTTGCAGGCGTAAGTGCTCTTAAGGGTAAGGGTGCATTTATAGGAAGGGTTGCAAACGATGAAAATGGTAAAAGCTATATTAAGCAAACAGTGGATTCAGGAGTGGAATCATATATTTTACAGGGAAGCGGTATAACAGGTCATGCTATTACCTATATCACCCCTGATATGGAAAGGACTTTTACAACCCATCTGGGAGCTGCGCTTAATCTTTCTACTGATGATTTTGATATTGAAGTAGTTGAAAACAGCTCTGTGCTTCATCTTGAGGGGTATCTTTTTGAAGCGGAAAATCTTAAAGAGGTTTGCTTTAAGGCTATGGATGCTGCAAAAAGATTTGGTACGCTTATATCTATTGATCTGGCAGATCCAGGGCTCATAGAAAGAGCCAGCTCTGTTTTAAACAGGGTAGTTGATGATTATGCTGATATTGTTTTTGTGAATGAGGATGAAGCATTTAAGTTCACCGGGTTTAAGGAACAGGAGGCTCTGGAAGCTTTGGCTGAAAGAACAGCCTTTACAGCAGTTAAGCTTGGAG
>JBBAGC010000217.1:0-4558 GCA_041655115.1 Spirochaetota bacterium
AATGGCAATAATCCTGTAATTATAGTTATGGATTATGCCTTTGGAGCACAGGCCTATGAAACAATGGAAGAGCTTTTAAGCCCTGTTCATATTGAAGATAAAACCATATATTTAAACTACCAGTCAATTTCCATAATGGGCAAAGCAGGAATACTGCCTGGCAAAAAGGGGGATATTATGCTTGCATCTGCCCATGTATTTGAAGGAAACCCTCATAATTATATAGTTAATAATGACCTTACAAAGGACGATTTTGATGAATCAATTCCTGTGTACACAGGACCTATTGTAACTGTACTTGGAACATCCCTTCAAAACAAGGATGTTCTTGAACGCTTTCAAACAACAAGCTGGAAAGCAATAGGTCTTGAAATGGAAGGAGGCCATTACCACAGAGCCATAAATGCCTCAATTATAAGAGGACACATCCCTGCTGATACAAAAGTACGCTACGCCTATTATGCCTCTGATAATCCCCTTATTAGCGGGCAAACCCTATCATCTGGATCGCTTGGAGAAGAAGGAATAAAACCTACTTATATGATAACAAAAGTAATACTGGAAAAAATATTTGCGTAAAAATCAGGTTAAAATAGTTGAAATTTATTATTTATAAAATTTCATGGCATGTTAATTCTATTGCTCAACAGGAATAACTTTAAAATATAAATGAATTCAAACTGGAGAAATATCAATGAATTTTACTATTAAACGAAAAATGATAATTGCCTTCACCTTAATAATTTTACTCATTATTATACAGGGAAGTATTAACTACTATTTCAAAAAGCAGAGTGAAATCAACGCAACCCAGGCATTGGCCCTCCACGATCAATCCTTTTTTTTAAAAGAAATGATGATAGATCACATGAAATGGGCAAACTCCCTTATTGTAACAACAATTGAAAACGAAGAGTTCAAAGGAGAAATGGATCCCCACTTATGCGCTTTTGGAGAATGGTATTACTCGTTCAAGGAGTCTGATGAGTATTTATTGCTAAAGCCTGAAACAAAAAAAACCATAGATGATATTGAAGGATACCACACAACCCTGCACCAGTCAGCAGCAAAAATAACTTCTTCCACTGAACTTAACCAGGCTTTAAGAATATATAAAGAAGAAACCGAACCTGCAATAGAAGAGCTTCAAAAACTTTTTTCTATCTATAGCGAAGAACTGCACCAATTAGAGGAAAAACTGGAAGAAAAAATGCAAAAATACGCTGACTTTGCCAGCAATTTATCAGTAATAATTATTATCCTTGCAGCTATGGCAGCTGCAATTATGGGCACACTTATAATAAAAACAGTAATGCATTCCTTTAACCTCTTTGAAGTAGGCTTTAACAGTGTTGCAGATGGAGACCTTAAAACAGAGGTGGACACCAGCAAACAGGACGAGTGCGGTCAATTAGCCCTGGTTTTTAACGATTTTGTAGGTAAAATAAAAGTAATTATTTCAGATATTCTGCAAATGTCCTCCCAGCTTGCAGCGTCTTCAGAGGAATTATCTGCTGCCTCTTTATCATTTGCAGAAAATTCTCAAAGCCAGGCAGCATCTGCAGAAGAAATTACAGCAACCATTGAACAAATAGCAGCAAGCATTGACAATATGGCTGCAGGAGCAATGCAACAGGCTGAAAAGCTGGAAAAACTTTCCGAAATTCGCGAGGAATTATCCAGAAATGTTCTGAATCTGCAATCAGGTGTAAGTGGAGCAAGAAACCTGTCACAGGAAATAACAGCCAAGGCTCATACAGGAGAAGAGACTCTTCGCAATATGGACAATAGTATGCAGAAGATCAATTCCAGCTCAAATGAGGTAAACAATATAATTAAAATAATCAATGACATATCTGAACAGATAAACCTTCTTTCCCTCAATGCAGCCATAGAAGCAGCAAGAGCTGGTGAGTTTGGACGAGGCTTTGCTGTAGTTGCTGATGAAATTTCCAAGCTTGCAGATCAAACAGCATCAAGTATTAAGGAAATTGACAGGCTTATCCTTGCTAATGACTCGGAAATAAAAACAGGAATAACCAATGTACGGGACACTGTTATTGTTATAAGTGATATTATCAAGGGTGTAAACCAGATTGCCTCAATGATGGACTCGATTGATGATATAATGAGAAAAGAAGTTGAAATAAATGAAAAAGCCAACATGGAAATTCTTGAAGTAAAACAGAGATCCGAAGAGATAAAACACTCATCAGAAGAACAAAAAATAGCAATAACAGAAATTGTTAAATCAATATCCAGCATAAATGATATGACACAGGCAACAGCAACAGGAGCTGAAGAAATGACTGCAAGCTCTGAAGAAATATCAGGCATGGCTGAAAAACTTAAAACAAAGGTTGATTATTTCGAAGTTTAAGAAAAACAGAATAAAGCAAAACAAAAAGACCTGATTTTTATAAACCAGGTCTTTTTATTTTATTTAAACTTATATTATAAAATTTCTTTTAAAAGGGAAATCAGCTCACTAATAGAAAAGGGTTTGGTTATAGCAGCATCAAAACCAGATTCTCTGTACTCTATAATAACAGGATCCCGATTATACCCAGAAGTAACAACAGCTTTAAAAGGAACCCCTTTGTTTCTGAGAATATCCACTGCTTCCTTTCCACCCATGCCACCGGGAATTGTAAGATCAGCAACAATACAGTCAACTGTTCCTCCAGCATCAATTTTTTCCTGAAAAAGCTTTATTCCTTCCTCACCATCTGCTGCTAAAAGAGGTTCTATTCCTTCCATTCTAAAAATTTCAGCAATTATCTCACGTATCTGTTCCTCATCATCAATTATTAATACTGTTTTGCCCCTTAAAATCTTTTTTTCTTTTTCCAGCATAATTTACTCCGGAAGTTTTTTTCACTCTTCTCCAATATAGAAGCTAAGCACAGGCCTTTTTGAAAGTCTTACTATCTTTTCACCTATGTTCTGATTGATTAAGTGTTTAAAGCCACTCAAGGCACGATTGCCCACAATAATAAGATCAGCATCAATACGATCAGCCTCTTTAAGAATAGCCGGAACAGGCTCGCCAACAACAACAAGGGACTCAATTTTGTTAAATTCACAGGAAAGAGTGTCAATATACTTTGTCATCTGCTTAACTGTATCCTTAACAGCAGCGTCCCTAAACTCTACCCAATACTTGTAGGAATTGGAATAAAATGAAAGATGGGGCATGTCCTGAAGAACATGGAGGAGATAAATTTTAGCATCATATTTATTAGCAACCTGAAGAGCGCTATTAAGAAGATCATCAGGCTCCTCAATAAATTTTAAAGCTACCAGTATTTTCATACGCTCCTCCATGTAAAATCATCAGACTTATTATAAAAAATCCTGAATCAATTTTTTATTATTTTTCATCAACCATTTTTTTATTCCTCTTTATAAAAGGAGTTCTCTTTAAAAATGGCTTCAAGCTGTTCGTCACTTGCATTAAAAAGTTCCTTTGCTTTGTTATGCATTGCCTCAACATAGCCGCGTATTGTGTAATATTCAGCCCTGTCAAAAAACAGAACCACCCTGTCATTAAGCTCACGCATCTGGTGAAGCTGAAAGGCTGATTCAAAAGGACTCTCATTCACAACAAAAATCCATAATATCCGCCTTAATACCACATTAGACCTGTGAACCTCACAAAGCGGTATGCCCATTTCAAAGAGCTCCATACCCTCTTTACCGTATCTTTTTCCTATTTCCTCTTTGGATGTTGCATAGCTTATCCACTGACCAAGGCTTTTAAGAACATCCTTTGCCTTTTTTTCCACAAATTTTATATTCTGGGAAGTAAAGGAAGAGGTGGATTCATCAGCAAGAAGGCTGGTAATCCATCTTTTTATAATCACATCAGCATGTTTTTCAACGAGTTCCACTAATTTATCAGAAATCAGATTAAGCATAACAGTTCTCCTTTAAATATATTATTTTGGCAACATTCTATAGCCTCTAATAACTTGATAATATAAGTATAAATATGAATAGTCAAAAAAAAACTACTATATTTTTAAAATTAATTTCTCTTTCTGAATTGTTCAGGAACCTCTTCTATTAAAACAAATAAAAGGGGTCAGAGCCTCATGCCTCAAAGCCTTATTTCAAGCAAATAATTAGCTCTGGGGTCAGAGCCTTAGATCAAAATACCTGAATTTTACAACCAGGGGTCAGAGCCTCATGCCAAAATGCCTGAATTTTATAACCAGGGGTCAGAGCCCTATACCAAAATTTACAAAAAGCTATATATTCTTTGACAAATTCTAATAAAAGTGATTTAATGTGTAAACAAAACTCCATCATGCAGGGATTATCAATAAAGGATAAAATCCGAAAAAAATAATATTTTTCACAATAGTTATTTGAAAAATATATATAAATATTTATAATATAAAATTATGACCAGACAAATTAAAAACAATGAATATATAAATGAGCTTAAATCAAAAATAAAGGCTCTTGAGGAATCCCTGAAAAAAGAAAAAGCTGAACGGGCAGAGCTCTTTAATGAAATGATAGCAGGTTTAGTTGAATGTGAGCTAATCTT
>JBBAGC010000218.1:0-4542 GCA_041655115.1 Spirochaetota bacterium
ATTAGAAAAGAGCAGTTGAAATAAAAAAATAAATAAAACTTTAATTAAGAACTAAATTAAAATTAATTATAAATATGATTAATATACCAGTTATTCCAGGAGGGAGTGATGTTTAAGAATTTGAAGCTTGGATTTAAGATACTTATTGGTTTTGCTGTGCTTATAGTAATAACAATTGCAATAGGCCTGGTTGGGAGTTATAACATAAAAACAGTTGGCGATGCTGATACCATGCTTTATGAACAGATGACAGTCCCTGTTGGGGAAATGGCAGAAATTGGAATGAGTTTTCATCGCATAAGGGTTAATTTAAGGGATGCTATAGCTGCAAGTAGTGTAGCTGAATCAGAGAGCTTTATACAAAGGGCTGATGAACTTGAGGAGATAATTAATAAAAATATTGAATCCTATGAAAAAACCCTTTTTAGCGATGAGGGGAAGCAGTCCTTTGCAGAATTAAAGGCAGCTATAGCTGAATATTCAAAATCAGAGGTGAGGATAGAAAACTATATAAGAGCTAACAGGAAAGCAGAGGCAGCTGAGCTTTTATATGGTGAAGGAGGTGAAGCTGCCAGAAAGGTTATAGAATTAATTGATATTAACTATAGAATGAAGCTGAGGTATGCAGAGGAGGCTGCTGCAGAAAATACGAGGCTTGTGACTAATGCTGTTACTATTATGATAGTTTTGATTCTTATAGCAGCAGCGTTTGCGGCATTTTTAACTTTTATTTTTATGAGAAATATTCAGGATATAATCCGCATCCTTCTTAATGAAACAGGCAGGCTTGTTGAAGCTGCAATTGGCGGTAAACTTGATACAAGGGCTGATCCTGAAAAAATTAATTTTGAATTTCGCGATATTGTTATTGGTATAAACAATACCCTTGATGCTGTAATAGAGCCACTTAATGTAGCAGCAGACTATGTTGACAGGATTTCCAAAGGAGATATTCCGGATAAAATTACGGATAGCTATAATGGTGATTTTAATGAAATAAAAAACAATCTTAATCAGGCTATTGATGCCATAGGCGAGCTTGTTCAGGATGCTAAAATGCTGGCTAAGGCAGCTGTTGAGGGCAGGCTTGAGGTCAGGGCAGATGCCGGTAAACATTATGGCGATTTTGCAGTAATAGTGCAGGGTGTTAATGATACCCTTGATGCTGTAATAGGACCGCTTAACGTGGCAGCAAATTATGTTGATAGGATTTCCAAAGGAGATATTCCGGATAAAATTACGGATAATTATAATGGCGATTTTAATGAAATAAAGAATAACCTTAATATCCTTATAGACGCCATGAATGCAATTGCAGGCCTGGCTGAACAGATTGCTTCAGGAAATTTAATGGTTACTGTAGAGGAGAGATCTGCCCAGGATAAACTTATGCAGTCATTAAAGAAGATGGTGGAAGATTTAACCAGATTTGCTATTGATGTGCAGACAGCAGCCAATCAGGTTGCAACAGGCAGTAGTGAAATAAGCTCATCTGCCGAGGAGATGGCCTCCAGTGCTAATGAACAGTCAGCCAGTGTAGAAGAGGTTTCCAGCTCAATGGAGGAGATGAACAGCTCTGTTATGCATAATGCAGATAATGCCAGGCAGACTGCGGTAATTTCTAACAAGGTTGCAGAGGATGCCCAGGAGGGTGGAAGGGCTGTTTCTGAAACTGTAAAAGCTATGAAGAGCATAGCTGAAAAGATTGCAGTTATAGAGGATATAGCTGCACAGACAAACATGTTAGCTCTTAATGCAGCTATAGAAGCAGCCAGGGCAGGAGATCATGGGAAAGGTTTTGCTGTAGTTGCAGGAGAGGTGCGTAACCTTGCAGAGAGGAGTGGAAATGCAGCCAGGGAGATTAATAATTTATCAATAGAGAGCGTTGAAGTAGCTGAAAAGGCTGGTACTCTCATAGAAGAGATTGTTCCAGAGATTCAAAAAACAGCAGAGCTTGTGCAGGAAATCAATGCCTCAAGTGCTGAGCAGGCTAATGGCATCAATCAGGTTACACAGGCTATTGATCAGCTTGATAAGGGGATACAGCAGAGTGCTGCTGCTACAGAGGAGATGGCTTCTACAACAGAAGAACTTCTTAGCCAGGCTGAACTGCTTCAAAAATCTGCAGCATTCTTTAGAATCAACCATGATGAGGCAGCTGCTACTCCGTCATCTTCTGCAAAGAAAAAGTCAGCCCACTCTGCAGGTACTTTTGAAAAATCTGGAGTTAAGCCTGTAAAAAATGATTTAGCTGCAGATGATTTTTCTGGAATTAAAAAGAAGTTTGGTAATGAAAATACAGAGGCAGGGGGATTTGACTTTGATCTTACCTCTGATGATGGTTTTGAAAGATATTAAAAGAGTTGTTTTCAATTTTAAAAAGGGGATGTTTGAATGTCTCAAGTAACAGATGCTAAATTAAATAGAGGTAACCTGTCGTTTGCGGGAGTTATAAATATGACTGGTGCAGAGTTTGACCTTTTTAGCAATTTGATTTATTCACAGCTGGGCATAAAGATGCCTCCATCAAAAAAGCTTATGCTCACTTCAAGGCTTAATAAAAGGGTAAAGGCTCTTGGTTACAGATCCTACAAGGATTATTACGATTTTATTATGAATGAAAAGGGAACTTCTTTTGAGTTTAACAGGATGATTGAAGCTGTTACAACTAATAAAACTGATTTTTTCAGGGAGTCTGCTCATTTTGATATCCTTGTAAGACAAGTGCTTCCAGAACTTACAGCAGGGGAGCGGTTTAAAAGAACTGGTGAAATAAAGGCCTGGAGTGCTGGGTGCTCAACAGGAGAAGAGCCCTATACCATCGCAATGGTGCTTTCAGAATACTTTCCCGGGCGCAAAAAGGGGTTTAATACACTCGCAACTGATATTTCAATTAAAGTCTTAAAAGCAGGTATGGATGCTATATATAAAGAGGAGGCTATTAAGCCTCTATCTCTTGAAATGAGAAAAAAATATCTTTTGCGCGGTACAGGGGAAAATGCTGGATTATACAGAATTGTACCAGAGCTTAGAAAAAAGGTCTATTTTAAACAGCTAAACCTTATGGACGATGTGTTTAAAATAGATAGGGACTTTGATTTTATATTTTGTCGTAATGTTATAATCTATTTTGATAAGTCTACGCAGGTAAAGCTCTTTGAAAAAATTTATAATCACCTTAATCCAGGAGGATATTTGTTTATTGGGAGCTCGGAAACTTTACATGGTGTAAGCGACCGATTTAAACCGATTGCTCCAACAGTTTATAAAAAATCTGATATTTAACATTTTAAATTTAGAGGTTTTTGTGAATTTTAAAAAAATTAAAACGCTTGTTGTTGATGACTCGGCAGTTGTTCGCCAGGTGATGCGTGAGATTTTGGAATCGGACAGTGAAATCCAGGTTATTGATACAGCGGGGGATCCCTTTATTGCTGCAGATAAGATTAAAAAAGAGCTCCCTGATGTTATAACCCTTGATGTAGAGATGCCCCGTATGGATGGCATCACTTTTTTACAAAAGATAATGAGCCAGCATCCCATACCCGTTGTTATGTGTTCCAGTCTTACAGAAGACGGTGCTGAAACAACATTAAGGGCTCTTGAGCTTGGAGCTGTTGATATTATTACTAAGCCAAAAATTGGCGTACAAAGTTTTTTGGAAGAATCAAGAATAAGGATATGTGATGCAGTAAAGGCAGCTTCAAAGGCAAAGGTTTCCAGGCTAAAACAGAGAAAACATAACAGACCAATAGATAAACTTACTGCAGATGCTGTACTGCCAGCGCCTGTAGGTAAGGCCATGCTGCGGACAACTGAAAAGATAATGGTTGTAGGTGCTTCTACAGGCGGTACTGAGGCTTTGCGTATATTCCTTGAGAGTATGCCTAAGGATTCACCAGGCATAGTTATTGTTCAGCATATGCCTGAAAACTTCACAAAGGCTTTTGCCAAAAGGCTCAATAGTCTTTGCGAAATAGAGGTTAAAGAAGCAGAAAATAACGATAGTATTTTAAGAGGAAGGGCATTGATAGCTCCAGGGAATAAACACCTTGTAATAAAGAGGAGTGGAGCTCGTTATTATGTTGAGGTTAAAGAGGGTCCTCTTGTTTCGAGGCACCGCCCTTCAGTTGATGTGCTTTTCAGGTCTGCTGCTCAGTATGCAGGTTCTAATGCAGTGGGGATTATTATGACAGGGATGGGAGATGATGGAGCAAGAGGAATGGCTGAAATGAAAAAAATGGGGGCTTTTAATATTGCACAGGATGAAAAGAGCTGCGTTGTATTTGGCATGCCTAATGAGGCGATTAAACATGGGGGGGTAGATGTAGTTCTTCCTCTTGATGAAATTGCTGAAGCAGCTTTAAGAGAAAGCAACAAGTAAATCTGCAGGGGGCATGTTTATGGAAGATCTATCTATGGTAAAAGAAAGTGTTCAAGAGGAGGCTGTTTACAGAGAGGATTTAAGTGAAAAAGAAGAGAATGATAAGTCGGGGAATGTTATTCTTTATCTTACTTTTTTATTAGGGAATGATCTCTTTG
>JBBAGC010000219.1:0-4538 GCA_041655115.1 Spirochaetota bacterium
TATTGATCAGGATCCTCATGCAGAGGATAGGAAATTTGTAATTCACTATGGAGACCTTACTGATTCAAGCAACTTGATAAGAATTATTCAGCAGATTCAGCCTGATGAAATATATAACCTTGGAGCCCAATCCCATGTTCAGGTTTCTTTTGAGGTTCCTGAGTACACTGCTAATTCAGACGCTGTTGGAACCTTGCGGCTTCTTGAAGCAATGCGGCTGCTTGGTCTTGAAAATAAAACTAAGTTTTACCAGGCATCAACATCGGAACTTTACGGCAAGGTTCAGGAGATCCCCCAAAAGGAGACAACGCCCTTTTATCCACGCAGTCCCTATGGTGTGGCAAAATTATATGGATTCTGGATTGTTAAAAATTACCGTGAAGCATATAACATGTACGCCTGTAATGGCATACTTTTTAACCATGAAAGTCCCAGGCGAGGGGAAACTTTTGTAACGCGAAAGATTACCAGGGCTGCTGCAAGAATTAAACTTGGACTTCAGGAAAAACTTTATCTTGGGAACCTTAATGCAAAAAGGGATTGGGGCTTTGCAGGTGACTATGTTGAGGCAATGTGGCTTATGCTCCAGCAGGATAAACCGCAGGATTATGTCATTGCTACAGGTGTAAATCATACTGTAAGGGACTTTGTTTCAATGTCATTCAGGGAGGTGGGTATAGACCTGGAATGGCAGGGTAAAGATGAGAATGAAAAGGGGCTTGATGGCAAAACAGGAAAAACACTTGTTGAGGTTGATCCCAGATATTTTAGGCCTGCAGAGGTGGAGTTATTGATAGGCGACTCATCTAAGGCAAAAAAAGAACTTGGATGGGAACCAAAGGTAAAACTTTCAGAGCTTGTAAAGATGATGGTGCAGGCAGATTATAAAATTGCAGAAAGGGATCTGCATCTCCATAATGGTGGCTTTGAGGTGAACAATTTTCATGAATAAGGAATCAAAAATTTACCTTGCCGGGCATGATGGTCTGGTTGGTTCTGCCATATTTAAAGAACTGAAAAAGCAGGGTTATACTAATATAATAACCAGGCATCACAGCGAGCTGGATCTTAGAAATCAAAACCTTACAGATTTATTTTTTCAGTCCCAAAAGCCGGAATATGTTTTTTTAGCAGCTGCAAAAGTAGGTGGTATTGTTGCTAATTACAAATACAAGGCTGAATTTATATATGATAATATAATGATAGCTTCTAATGTTATTCATGCTTCCTGGAAAAATGGAGTAAAGAAGCTGCTCAATCTTGGCTCATCGTGTATTTATCCCAAGTTGGCTCCTCAGCCTTTAAAGGAGGAGTACCTTTTATCCGGCTATCTTGAAGAGACAAATGATGCCTATGCAATGGCAAAGATTGCAGCAATTATGTTGTGTAATTCCTTTAATCAGCAGTATGGCACTAATTTTATATCTGCCATGCCAACAAATCTATACGGTCCTGGTGATAATTTTAATCTCGAAACTTCACATGTCTTGCCTGCTATAGTAAGGAAGATGCACCTTGGGAAATGCCTTGAGCTGAATGACTGGGAAGCTATTAATAGGGATCTGAATAAAAATCCGATTGAAGGGATTACCGGTTCAAGTCTTGAAGAGCAAAAAATTTCTATATTGAATAAATACGGAATAGCCAGGGGAAAAAACGGAGTAGCAGTTACATTATGGGGAGATGGTTCCCCGGGACGGGAATTTCTTTATTCAAAAGACCTTGCAGAGGCAGTAGTATTTATGATGGAAAATGTTGACTCCGGGGATTTGCCACTTGGATTTCTTAATATAGGATCAGGTGAAGATCAGACAATCAAAGAGCTTGCAGAAGTAATAGGGAATATTGTTGGTTTTACTGGTCAAATATTGTGGGATAAGAAAAAACCTAATGGTACACCCAGGAAGTTACTGGATGTTTCGCAGATTAATAAATTGGGGTGGAAACAACGTGTATCTTTGAGAGATGGTATAAGTATTTTATATGAAAAATATATAAGCTGATTATCTAATAAATATTTTTTTAAATTTCCTATATAAATTCAGGATTCTTAAATTATTTGCGATTTTTTTTAAATTTCTTTCCATATTTTTTAAAAATATATACTTTGCTGAAAAGTATAATCCATAATTATTTTTTAATATTTTTTTTGTTTCATAATTTGCCTGCATAGATGAACTGGCTCCTCCTGAAGAAAAAATGGCTATTTGCTTGTTGATTAATTTTGATTTAATGTTAAATGTATTCAATTTACAAAATAAGTCAAAATCTGCGGAATATTTATATTCTGTATTAAAGCATTTCGCTTTAACTATTTCGCTTTTTTTCAGAAATGAAGCAGGGTGTGGAGGCTGCTTCCCACTCCTAAGGTATTTTTTGGAAAATATTCTTTTAATTTCTCTTCTGATATGTTGACCTGAATATTCAATCAATATACTGCCATATACGAAATCAATTAAATCATCTTTAATATTTAATGCTATTTCATTTAAAATTTCGTCGTTAATATAATAATCGCCAGAGTTTAGAAAATTTAAATATATTCCTGATGATAACTTTATACCTTTATTCATTGCATCGTAAATCCCATTATCAGGTTCACTTATTATAATATCAATTTGATCTTTGTATTTATTTATAATATCAATGGTGCCGTCAGTAGATTTTCCATCTATAATGATGTATTCAAATTTATCAAATTTCTGATTTAGTACACTCTCGACCGTTTTTTGAATATTTTCCCTGTCGTTACGTACAACTGTAATAACAGTAATTAGCGGTTTGTTTTTATTTAAAAATGAATCCATTTATTTGTTTATACGAGGAGGTTTTATTTTTAAGAATATGTCATGTTTAAACAGTCGTTGGCTTTGAACTATTTTTCTTTTCTTTAATGCTATTTTTAAGTTTTTACTGTAAAGGTAAAGGCCTTTTAGGAATGATGACAACGGGCCTGCATTTTTGCGCTTTACAGATTGCTTAATGGCTTTAAGGAAGGTAAAGCCTGTATAAATTATAAGTGATGGAATGAGGTTTTTTGAATTATAGTTTTTAGTTATTGTATAAAGATGAGCATAAAACATATCTGAAAATTTCTGCATGTATTTTTTATTATCAATTCTCTCATTTATACCAATATGGATCTGATTGGTTTCAGAGTAAAGGTAGTTGTTGTAACCAAGCAGTGTAAGTCTTATTCCAAGATCATTGTCATCTCCACCAAACTTTAGGTGGTCATCATATCCGCCAATTTGCTGCCATAATTCTTTTTTTATAAAAATTTGTCCTCCTGTGGCAGGGATAACATTTTCATGTAATTGTTTAATTTGCTCGATTGTGTATTTTTTCACTTCGCGTATAAAATAATAACTGAAATAAGAGCCATAACGTGAAGATTTAGGAATATTATCATCATGTACGGCAAGGCCAATTGCTCCAGGGTTTGTTAATTTTTTTAAAAAATCGAGTAGTTTTTTTAGGATATTTTCATCAATAATAATTATATCATTATCAAGAAGAAGAATGAATTCACCTTTTGCCTGTGTGATTGCATAATTACAGGCAAAGTTTTTTTCTTTAAAACGTGGGCTTTTTATAAGTTTTATATTCTTTTGTGCTGATAGGTAATCAATACTGCCATCATCAGAACCATTATCTACAACTATAATTTCGTAATTTGGATAGTTCAGGTTTAATATTGGGGGTAAGGTCTTTTCCAGATATTGTTTTCCGTTATAATTGAGCAATACAACAGAAATATAAGATAATTTCATTTGTTATCTCTTTTTAATTTTTTATGATGTTAAATATATGAAAACTATAAGAATATAATTATATTTGTCAAATCAAAGTGTTATAATAAAAAGAGTTTTTGTAATTCTTCTTGTAGTTTTAATATCTATAATTATAATTACCTAAAAAAGTATGGAATACTTGTTTTTGATCTCAATATTAAATATATTATATTTGATATTGTTTTTTGATTTTTTTGTTTAAAAAAATTTTAGTAATTATTTAAAAATAAATATATCGTTAAATCATGATTATTGTCAACTTGGTGGGAAAAAACTTTAAAAATGGTAATAAAAAAATGAATGTTCAAACAGAAGAATCATTCAAATGCAGAAAAAAAATTATAGTTGTTTTTCCCAAGGATTCTGAATCGGTTTTTAATAACAAAAAAAAGACTTTTGGCGGAGCAACTGTTCAGCTTTATAATTATGCTGTTGAATTAAGCAGGAATCATGAAGTTTACTGCTTGCTTAATGAAACAGATGGCATAGATTTTGAAAACATTCCAATGCTTAATATTATCTTTTCTTTTAATAAAAATGACAGCTATGCAATAAAAATAGTAAAATTTCATAAGGCTGTTCAGTCTATCAAGCCTGACGTGATAATACAGCGGGGACTTACACGCATATCAACGTTTCTTGGCTTTTATTGCAGATTATACAGGTTTACCTATATTTTTATGTTTGCCCATGACAGGGAGTGTAGAGGCAGATTTCAAAGGTCAGGAAGATTTAATTTTTTTT
>JBBAGC010000220.1:0-4529 GCA_041655115.1 Spirochaetota bacterium
GCAGGGCATTTGAAAGAGCAAAGGATGTGGCTTTTATTTCAGCAGCGAATATATTAAAAGAAATGAGAATAGATAATGAAACAACTTTAAATGAACTTGTAAATAATGATGAAGCAGTAAGACAGCGTTTTTCGCTATTTCTCGACTCCAGGGTGAAGTTCAGGGAGGTATATGTTGATTACCTGACAAGAGGAATTAATCTGGAAATTAAAATAGGGGATTTGTTGCAGGTAATAAATTATGAGTTTCCTCAAAAAGAATTTCCTCTTCGCAATGACATCAGTATATCTACATCCTATACTTCTCTTGTAATTGATGCCAGAGGCCTTAATATAAAGCCAATGCTGCTTCCTGTTATTTACAATGAAAACGGTCTTGAGATTTACAGTAAAGATTTTATTTCACCTGTTGAGGCAGTGAAACATAATGCTGTTTCATATGTTTATAATGAAAAAGACGGGATAAAGCATAAAAAAGCAGGGAAGAAGCCATATTTTTGCGTTGCCCTTAAAAGTGTTAATGGCTCTCCGGTTATTTCTGATGATGATATTAAGAGAATATTTAGTGATAAAAAAAATCTTGATTATTTAAGAAGGTGCAGGGTAGTATTTATTTTAGACAGGTATGCTGAATGAATCCAATATTCAAAATAGTAACTTCTTTTATAATACTAATAAACAGGTGGATTGACTCCCTTAGTCTCCAGACAGTGGAAACAATAAGGAGAGGATTTCTATTCATTATGTTTATTATGTTTTTTGTATCAATTGCCATAGGATATAAGATGGGGATTGATTCTGCAAAAATTAAAAGCCCTCCAATTGCAGAGCTGGTTAGTGATTCTTTTAAAATCAAGGTAAGCAGAGAAAAAGGAGGCGATTTTTCAGAAATGCTGGAATCTGAAATTTTGAAGGAATCCGGGATAAACAGCCTTAAGCGTTACGAATTCCCAGTATTTGCAGATGATATACCTGATGTGGAAAGGGGTATTATTGAGCCTGAATCCATGCTCCCGGATATTGATATACGCCCTGGTACTATTAGAAATGAAAAACCCTATGAACCTGAAAACATGGATAACTTAACTGCTGAAACAGGAAAGGTCAAACCCCTTGAAAGAAGGAATATGGAAAATGAAAGCACTATTATTATTAATCAGCCTGATAAAACAGAAGATTTATTAAAATCAAATGATAAGGTTAAACCTTTGTCACAGGAGAGTAATTTAAAACCTGAAGTGATTTTGGAAAAGCCTGGGATTATTGAAAGGTGAAAGCAATATTGTTTTTAAATATCTTTATTATCCTGATTTGTGCAGAGTTTTCGTTATTTGCCAGGGATTATAAAAAAACAGAGGAAATGATTAATAGCATCCTTGCAGAGGAGAGTGATAATAGAAGCAGAACAGAGGATGCTGGAGAGGTAAAGGCTGTTCAACTGGAAGAGGAAAGTCCTGATGAAAAAAGAGATGATCAGGAAAAAAATCCGGTCATGAGCGGAAAGGACGCACTGCTTCTTAAAAACGGTATAGAGCTCTATAATAGTGGTATGCTGGATAGTTCTTTTTCTGCTTTTAATGAGCTTTTAAATAATTATCCTGGAAGTATTTTTCTGGATAATGCAAGAATATGGGCTGGCAGAATTCATCTTAATAAAAATGATTATGATTCAGCAATTAATCTTTTTTCAGCTGTAAGCGACAGTTCAGGTGAATACCCTGCTTCTCTTTTTTACACAGGGGAGGCATTGCGCAATAAGGGCGATTTAAACAGGGCTATTGAGATTTTTAAAAAATTATTTAATGCCTATCCTGAAAATGAGTATTCTGATAAATCGCTCCTCATTGTTGGGAAAATATACCTTCGTTTAAACAAAGGATACCAGGCTCTTGAATCTGCAATGACAATTATAAAGCATTACAGCAGCAGGGATAGCATTGATGATGCCTATTATCTTATGGCTAAAATATACCAGATAGACGCATTGTTAAAAGATCTTGAATCTGCCAGAACAATTTATAAAAAGTTTTTACATAAGGCAGATTCAGGTGAAAAATTTTTTAAGGATTCTCCTCTGCTTCCGGCTGTAAAGAAAGATCTTGATAACCTTGAAAGACTTTATTTTAGGCTTGAGAAATAGATTTTCAGACAATAATATACAGAGAGCGAAAAGGCAGTGATTGATATATATTCAATAGACATTGATTCTCTTTATGAGAGCACACCTCTATCTCCTCACATGGAGGATTATATAGAGGCCATAGGTCTGCTTTCTGATACCAATAAGGTGGTGCGTGTAAAGGATATAGCAACTTTTTTGAAAATAAAAATGCCCAGTGTTACTTCTGCTTTAAACAAGTTGAAGGACATGGGATTTATTGACTATGAAAAATATGGTTATATTGAGCTTACAAAAAGCGGTGATATTATTGCAAGACGTGTAATGAGCAGGCACATGTGCCTTAAGGAGTTTTTTAGCAAGGTGTTGCAGCTTCCTTCAGATATTGCAGAAGAGGAGGCTTGTAAAGTTGAGCATCATATTTCTGCAGAAACATGTAAAAGAATCCACAAGTTGCTTATTTATTTTAAATCTGAAGAGGCTGCAGACAGGGAGTGGATTAAAACATTGGGTAAAATTATTCAGTCTGAAAAATAAAAATACCCCATAAATTGGGGTATTTTTATTTTATATTTATACTGCTGATTTATTTTTTATTGTTCTCATCTATATCCTTTAATACTTTTTCCTGAACGTCTTTTGGCAGAGATGTATAGTTAAAGAACTCCATTGAGTAGTTTGCACGTCCGCTGGTAATGTTTCTAAGCTGTGTTGCATAGCCAAACATTTCCATAAGAGGGACAAAGCCGTTGAGTTTTTGCGCACCCTTTCTGTACCTTCTCATTGACTCAATGCGACCCCTTCTTTTGTTTATATCGCCTACAACATCACCAATATATTCATCAGGCGTGTTTACCTCAACTTTCATTTGAGGTTCAAGAAGTATGGGCTGGCATTTTAAGAATGCCTGTTTGAATGCAACTGAGGCACAGGTACGGAAAGCCATTTCAGATGAGTCAACAGCATGGTAACTTCCATCTATAAGAACCACTTTTACGTCAACTATAGGGAAACCGGCAACTACACCTTCTGCAAGGGTTAGTTCAATACCTTTTTTAACAGCAGGGATATATTCTGTGGGTATGTTGCCACCTTTAACAAGGTCAACAAATTCAAATCCCTTGCCATCATTAGGTTCAATACGCATTATAACATGAGCATACTGACCCTTTCCACCTGTTTGCTTGGCGTGTTTATAGTTAACTTCGTGTTCAGTTGTTATTGTTTCTCTAAAAGCAACAGAAGGTTCTCCCACAATTGCATCAACATGAAATTCATGCTTGAGTCTATCTACAATTATTTCAAGATGAAGTTCTCCCATTCCTGAAATAATGGTTTCACTTGTTTCCTCATTGAATCTTACATTAAAGGAAGGGTCTTCCATTGAAATTTTTCTTAAAGCTGAACCAAGCTTTTCATTCTCCTTTTGGGTTGGCGGACTTACCTTTAACTCAATAACAGTTGGAGGTATGAATATTGATTCAAGATGAAGGGGTGATTCTGCAGAACATAGAGTGTCACCGGTTTTGGTAAACTTCATCCCTATAAGGGCTATAATGTCACCGGGTTTTGCAACCTCAATATCTTCTCTTTCATTGGCTTTTATTCTTAAAATACGGCCAATTCTTTCGTATTTGTCTTTAGTGGAATTATAAACCTGCATGCCCTGTTTTAGTTCACCAGAGTAAATCCGGGTAAAAGTCTGCTGCCCCACATAGGGGTCGTGAATAAGCTTGAAAGCAAGCGCTGCAAGGGGATCCTTAATGCTTGGATTCCTTGTATGGGATTTTTCAGGATCATTTATATCTGTTCCAATAATTGCCCCAACATCAATAGGTGATGGAAGATAATCAATAACTGCATCAAGCAGAAGCTGTACTCCCTTGTTTTTATAAGCAGATCCGCAAAATACTGGCGTAATCATAAGCTTGAGTGTGGCATCCCTGGCTGCTTTTTTTATTAAGTCTACTCCTACATCCTTGCCTTCAAGGAAAAGATTCATTACTTCTTCATCAAAGTCAGCAAGTTTTTCTATAAGAATTTGTCTTGCTTCTTCTGTAGCTTCTTTGTATTCATCCGGAATTTCAGTCTCTTTTCTTTCTATACCTTCAAAAACATAGGCTTTTTCTTCAATAATATCTATTAGCCCTATGAAATCTTCTTCTACACCTATGGGCAGCTGAAATTTTACAGGGTTGGCATCCAGGTATTTATCCATTTGGGAAATTGCTTCATTTAAATCAGCGCCTATACGATCTATCTTGTTTACAAATGCAATTCTGGGGACTTTGTACCTGTCAGCCTGGTTCCAGACTGTTTCACTTTGGGGCTCAACACCTGATACTGCGCAAAATAACGCTACCATTCCGTCAAGAACCCTTAAGGAGCGTTCCACCTCTACTGTAAAATCC
>JBBAGC010000221.1:0-4524 GCA_041655115.1 Spirochaetota bacterium
AATTTTTCCACTCTTCCTGCTGTATCCACAATCTTCTGCTTCTTTGTATAAAAAGGATGGCAGTTTGAGCAAACTTCAACCTTGAGATTTTTTACAACTGATTTTGTATGAATCTCATTTCCGCAGGCGCATTTTATCACTGTTTCAGAATAATCTGGATGAATACCTGGTTTCATTTTAAGGAATCTCCTTTTTCTTTATATTTCAATCTTTAAAAACGGCTTTTATGCCGTATTCATGGCTTTAAAAAATGCCTTGTTATTCCTTGTAGCTTTCATCTTTTCAACAAGGAGCTCCATTGCCTCTGTTGAGCTCATGGAAGCCAAAGCTTTTCTTAATACCCATAATTTACTTATCTCTTCTTCGTCAAGCAGTAATTCTTCTTTTCTTGTACCTGATTTATTTATATCAATAGCAGGATAAATCCTTCTATCTGATAGTTTTCTGTCAAGATGAAGCTCGCTATTTCCAGTACCCTTAAACTCTTCAAAAATAACCTCATCCATCCTGCTCCCTGTATCAATAAGGGCTGTAGCTAATATTGTCAGGCTACCTCCCTCTTCAATATTACGGGCAGCACCAAAAAATCTTTTTGGCTTATGCAAAGCATTGGAATCAACCCCGCCTGAAAGAATCTTTCCACTTGTTGGCACAACCTGATTATAGGCTCTTGCAAGCCTTGTGATTGAATCAAGAAGAATAACAACATCCATCTTTCTTTCAACAAGACGCCTTGCCTTTTGTATTACCATTTCAGCAACCTGAACATGTCTTGTAGCCTGCTCATCAAAAGTTGATGAAACCACCTCGCCTTTTACAGATCTTTCCATATCTGTAACCTCTTCGGGCCTTTCATCAATAAGCAGTACTATAAGATATATTTCCGGATGATTAACTGTAATTGCATTTGCGATTTTCTGTAAAAGAACAGTTTTCCCTGTTCTTGGAGGAGCAACAATAAGAGCCCTTTGTCCCTTTCCAATAGGTGTCATGAGATTCATTATTCTCATTTCAACCTCTTCCCCTGTAGATTCAAGATGTATCCTTTCTTCAGGATAAAGGGGTGTAAGGTCATCAAAAAGAACCCTTCTGTTAAGATTTTCAGGATTCTCATAGTTGATTGCTTCAATTCGCAAAAGTGCAAAAAATCTTTCATTATCCTTTGGAGGGCGTATCTGACCTGCAATAGTATCACCGGTTTTAAGGCCAAAAAGCCTTATCTGGGATGGTGAAACATATATATCATCAGGCCCGGGAAGATAGTTATAATTTGGAGATCTTAAAAATCCATATCCATCACTAAGAATTTCAAGAACTCCGCTTGCAAAAATAAGCCCCTTTTGCTCTGTCTGTCCCTTTAAAATCTCAAAAATCAGATCCTGTTTTTTCAGGCCGGAAACCCGTTCAAGTCCCATATCCTTAGCCAGAGAATAAAGGGCATTGATAGTTTTTGCTTTTAATTCCCCAAGATCCAGCTTGTTAGCAGAATCTGCATTAGAAGAATTATCCCCTTTCCCATTGGAAGCCTGTTTTACCGCAACAGTGCTGTTTTCAGAAATATCCACAGAGCTGGTTTCGTTCGATTTAGACATAAATAATCCTTAAATTATATATTTTTTATTTCCAAGTAACTTATTTCAAGATTGAAAATGAAATTTTCAAATGCCTTTTTCTAAGTAAATTCTTGATTCAGATGTTTTTTATTTTATAATAAATCAAAAAAGAGGCTCGGGGTGTGAAAAAGCCTAAGGCACTTGTCATTAAAAACAAAGTATTATCAAAAGTATTTTAGTCAAGAAAAATAGCAAAGAAAAAACAAAAAAATAGCTTTATTTTAATACAATATGCTTATTTTAAATCAGTTTCCACATTAAGATCTTTAATTCTTCTTTTTAACTCCTGTTTTGTAATAGCAAGGATTTTTGCAGAATCGGCCAAAGAAGAGCTCCCCTGTAAAGTATCTACAATTACCTGCCGTTCATAAGCCTCAATTTTTTCCTGCAATGAACCAGAGGAATCATCTACCCTTATTTCCTTATCTTTAGTTTCACAAAAAATAAGAAACCCCGACTTTCTCCCCTTGCTCACAAGGGGTATGCGCTCATATAAAAGATCCATATCCTTATTATAAAAATGAATATCATCTCCATAGGTATGAGCAAGCAACTCATTAGCAAAAGGATCCATAATGCTTTTTTCTACAAATTCAATATCAAAATCTTTTTTAAATTTCTCTGTATAATAATCATCAAAATAGCTGTTATAAAAAATAGTTTTACCCTTTTCATTTACCGCATATAATCCTCTGGGAACATGCTCAAGAATAAGGTATATCATCCACTCAATAGCCTGATCCTCCTGCTGCTTCCTAACCTCATTTACAGCAGAATAACCCTTGTTGTTTTCACATGCAGAAAAAAGCTGAAGCCTTGACCAGGTACCCTGAACCTCACCAAAAATATTTATCACAACAAATTCCCGTATTTTACCATATGGGAGCAAATCATCAAAATTCATCCGCTCTGCAAGCTGGGTTATAAATTCATCAATTTTTAATTTTTCAACACGTTCAATATCACTTAACTGGGAAATAATAAGCTCTTTTTTAAGCACACCAATAAGAATTCCCCGCTTTGAAATCACAGGTATTACAGGAACATCGTGAATGTAAAAAAGACGCACAACATCCTCAGGACGCTTATCATGATGATCATAGGGATTTTCTTCAAATTCCTTTAAGTCATCAGTTAAAGTTTTATCATCTTCGGTCATTACAGTCCCAGAACATCAAACATGTTATAAAACCCTGCTGGTTTATCCTTCATAAACTCCATTGCTGTCACAGCACCCCTTGCAAAGGTATCCCTGGTAGCAGCCCTGTGCGTAAGCTCAATGCGTTCATCAGCACTGGTAAAAAAAACAGTGTGCTCACCAACAATATTACCTCCACGCATAGCATGAACCCCTATTTCACAGGAACCTCTTTCACCAATTAGCCCCTCTCTGCCATGAACCTCTTTTGCATTTGCAAGGCCTGGCATGTTTTTTTTCACAACCTCTATAAGCTTTCGCGCAGTTCCGGAAGGGGCATCCTTTTTAAACTTATGATGAGCCTCAAATATTTCAACATCATAATCCATATTAAGGGATGATGATGCTATTTCAGTAAGTTTAAAAAGAAGATTAACAGCCAAAGACATATTAGGAGAAAAAAGAACAGGCATTTCAGATGAAGCCTTTTGCAAATCTTCAAACTCCTGATCAGTAAAGCCTGTTGTACCTATTACAAGGGGAATACCCAGGGGAGCCATTATTTTAATAAGCTCAAATGTGGCAGATGGCGCTGAAAAATCAATTATTCCCTCGGTTTTTTTTATATCACCTGAATTTATAGAAGCAATAGTACAATGATCACTACCACTTTTAACAATATCCGCAGTAGTCTTTGAAATAAATGAAGAACCAGGTGCATCAAAAGCAGCAGCAGGTATATGCCCCTTTTCAATCATAATATTTAAAATCGCAGCCCCCATACGGCCGCCTACACCACAAACACCTATTTTCATTTTAATTTAACTCCATAATCCGTGAGCCTTTGTTTTAAAATTTCCCTGTTGCTGTCACTTATTTTTGTAAGGGGAAGACGTAAATCTCCAGAGCAAAGCCCTGTCATTTCTATTGCAGCCTTAACAGGAATTGGATTTGTTTCAAGGAACATGGCTCTGCATAAAGGCAAAAGCCTGTAAAAAAGTTCCCTGGACTTATCTATTTCCCCATTATTAAAAAGTGTAACAATACTTTTTATATCAGCTGGGAGCAGGTTGGAAAGCACAGATATAACCCCCTTACCCCCTACTGCAAGGAGCGGAAGAAGCAGATTATCATCACCGGAAAGCACAGTTAACCTGGTGCCACAAAGTTCTATGAGCCTCATCATCTGCGCCACATCCCCTGAAGCTTCTTTCATTGCAACAATATTCCCGGTTCTGTCAAGAAGCTCCTTAACACTCTCAGGTAAAAAATTCACGCCTGACCTTCCTGGAATATTATAAAGAATTATGGGAATTTTACATTCCCGTCCTATACTTTCATAATGGGCTATAAGACCCTTTTGTGTAGGCTTATTATAATAGGGATTAACAGAAAGAACAGCATCAACACCTGCATCAATGGCTCCTTTTGTAAGCCATATTGCCTCTTTGGTTGAATTTGCCCCTGTTCCTGCTATTACCTTTATTCTGCCATTAACAATTTTAACAACACGCTTAATAAAGAGCTCGTGCTCTTCAAAAGAAAGGGTTGGAGACTCCCCGGTTGTTCCCATTGGCACAACTCCATCAACCCCGCCCTGAACCTGGTTTTCAATATGAACCTCAAGAGCATCCCAATCCACTGCATCATCACGGAATGGAGTGATTAATGCTGTATATACACCTTTAAACATTTTACCCACCTGTAATAAATTTAACTTTAAAACAATACCGCATACAGGCTAATCACCCTGCGGGTTTTACAACTTCATGC
>JBBAGC010000222.1:0-4471 GCA_041655115.1 Spirochaetota bacterium
TGAATATTTTTTCGTTGTGCACCTTCGGCAAAATAGGAAATATACTTTCCTGAAATTAAATCATACCTGTCTCCATGTTTCTGTTTATCCGGAAGGGATACACCACCGTGGCCAGGGTCAATTACAACCCTATAAATGGGAAGGTCACTTTTGGTTACCTTAACAGGTGTTGAAAAAATCATTATAGGAGTAAGTAGAAGTATAATGATACATCTGTACTGCATAAAAAGATCCCCTTTTAAGGATTTAGTCAGGATAATAAATGATATATTCAATAAAAAAAGAGGGATTATCTCCCCCTTTTTTATCTTATTTTACAAAATATATAACAGCTAATTGTTCATTTTTTACTCTGTAGCTGTTCCACCACCTTGCGGAGATTTTACATCTTCATAAATTCGATTTTTATTATCAGCTTTATGAAATTTATATTTCTCTTTAACTTCTTTTACAGTAACTCCACCTTCTTTTTTCTCAGCTTCATCTGTGTATGCAACTGTTTCAAGTATTCTGATTCCATAGGTCTTGGCAACTCTGTAATGATAAAGTGTCTGCTCGTAATTCTTTGCCATATAGGCATTATCTGCATCATCCATCTGCCCATAAGCAATCATTATTCTTGACTGATTGTTCAGGAGCTCTTTGTTTTTGTTGGGATCAGACCTTGTCTCCTGGCTAAGATGAAGAGCTACAACCTGTTTGTGGCATTCATCCATTATGGACTGAGTGTCTTCTTTGTACTTGTCAGACATTTTTTTCATCAGTTCGGATATTGAATTCTGGTTTCTTTCAAACCATACTCTGGCAAAAATAATGTTTCTTTTGTAATAGAGCTCAATAGCCCTTTTGTATTCTTCATAAATCTTATCATAATCTTCTTTCCAGCCATTATCGGGAAAGTTATTAACAATTACATTGAGAAGATAAATCTGGTCAAGATTTTTCTTTATTAGCTTGCCTGCAATATCATGGGCGTGGAATTTAGCAAGATATGAATCATCAGGTTTTTCAGCCTGATTGAAATTTTCATTCATATTATCACTGCCATCTGTACTCAGCTCGGACACTTCCTGTGATGATGCTGAAATACTCAAAGATAAAATAGCAATCATGAAGAATAAAAATATTTTTCTTTTTTTCGTGTTAATGTTGGTCATAATTAATCTCCTAAAAAAAAATGGCTGCTTTTAAGTATCCTTACTTAAAATAGTATACAATGCTTTTAATGCTAATAGTAAATTATCCTTATATTCTCGACAACTTCTTTTTTAATTTTTATTGAAATTAATATGGTTCATGAGAAAAATGTTCAAATAAATTATGTTTTATGTCCCATAAGGGGTTGTCTTTACTTTCTATAAGGTTTTTTTAAAGCAATCTGCTGTTTTAATATATTAAATTTTAGTCCTTTGCAAGAATAATTCTTATATCCATGACATTAGTGTTAGTTGGGCCTGTAATAATTAAATCTCCAAGAGTTTTAAATAGCTCATAGGAGTTGTTATCAATTATAAAATTATTTATATTAAGCGACATATTCTTAATTCGCTTAAGAGTGTTTCCGGTTGAAAATGCACCTGCTGCATCAGTGGGGCCGTCATTGCCATCTGTTCCTACAGAGGCTATAAGCATTTTTTCAAGTCCGGAAATTCCCTTTGCTGCATGCATTGCAAACTCCATGTTGCGTCCACCCTTGCCACTTCCCTTTACTTTTACTGTTGTTTCACCGCCACTTATTATGCATGCAGGCCTGGCCAGGGGATTGCCTGTTAAGGCGATTTCTCTGGCAATACGGCAGTGCCAGTCAGCTGTATCAGCAGTATCACCTTCAATTAGAGATGATAAAATAATACTGTTGTATCCAAGTGCTTTAGCCTGTTCATGGGCTGCTTTTAATGCAAGAAAATTGGAAGCAATTATTATATTTGTAACATTTGAAAAAATATGATCATCTGATCCTGGATTTTCCGGGTGAGTTCCTGCAGCACCCTCTTCAAGATAAATGCTCACAGGAAGAGGAACTGATTTTCTAAGTCCGTATTTATGCAGAACATGTAGTGCAGATTTAAAATCGGATGTGTCAGGAACAAACGGACCAGAGGCAATCACATCCATATCATCACCCACAACATCTGAAATCATGAGATTTATAACAGAAGTAGGATAGGATGCTCTTGCCATGTTTCCGCCTTTAAGTCTGGAAAGATGTTTTCTTACTGAGTTTATCTCATGTATTGTGGCTCCGCTTTTAATAAGCATGTCTGTAGTTTTCTGTTTGTCCTTTAGCTTTATGGAGCTTTGCGGTAAAGGCATAAGGGCTGATCCTCCTCCTGAGATAAGAGAAATAATCAGATCTTTTTCATCAGCACCTTTTATTATGTTGTATATTTTTTCAGCGCCTCTTAGCCCTTCATTATCAGGTATGGGGTGTGAAGCCTCTATCTGTTCTATTTTTTTTAGTTCAGTCACATGGCCATGTTTTACGCAAATAGACCCTGAGGTAATCCTGTTTCCCAGCATGTCTTCTATTGCTTTTGCCATTGCTGATGTAGCTTTACCAGCTCCAACAACGAGAATT
This sequence comes from Spirochaetota bacterium, assembly GCA_041655115.1. GTDB lineage: Bacteria > Spirochaetota > UBA4802 > UBA4802 > UBA5550 > JBBAGC01. The sequence continues at coordinate 2,579 of JBBAGC010000222.1, forward strand.
CTGTTAAATTTCTCAAGATTAAAGGATTTGATTTCCCTGTTTTTGTCAAAAATTTTCAGATTATTTTCATGGATTTTAACATGTGCATTAATTGCTTTAAAAGGGTTTACAGCTTCTATTCCTGCTGTGTAAATTTTTTTTAAATCATCCAGCATGTTTATAAATCCTCCATTCTTATTAACTTGTAATATCATGAAGTTTAAATAGAATTTCAAGTTTTTTAATGGTAATTTTTATGTTTTTATTGTCAGATTAATTAATCTATTCCATGGCTGGAAAATAATAGTTGATTAATATCCACTTTTTTTTATTTTAGCAGAGAGTCTAATTATAGCAGAGAACAACTATGAATGAAAAAATAAAAAAGAGAATTCTCTTTGTGGAAAAAATTGCCCTGGTTCTGGTGATTGCAGGTTCAATTACAGGGGGAATGATCTTTGGCTTTATCACATCTGAAATCAGAAATTTTTCAGGAATTCACAATTTAAAAAAATTTCAGCCAAGCGAACCTACCCGGCTTTTAGATGTTAATGGTGAACTGATTGCAGAGCTTTTTCAGGAAAAGAGGGATATGGTTTCTTACGAAGATCTGCCCCCAACCCTTATTAACGCATTTCTTGCAGCAGAGGACAGGGATTTTTATAGCCACATAGGAATAAACCCCATGGCAATTGTACGAGCCATGGGTAAGAATGCCAAGGCATCTGTTCTTGCAGGAAAACCTACTATTGTTCAGGGTGGATCAACTATAACACAGCAGCTTGCAAAAAGGCTTTTTACTGAGGGTGAAAGGACTTTTGCACGAAAGGCGCTTGAAGCGGTTTTGGCACTCCAGATTGAGAAAAAGTTTTCCAAGGAAGAGATTCTGGAAATGTATTTTAACCAGATTTATCTTGGTCATGGATGTCATGGCATAGCGTCAGCAGCAAGATTTTTTTTTGACAAGGATTTACGCCATCTTTCACTCATAGAAGGCTCGGTTCTTGCTGCTCTTCCATCCAAGCCAGCTGGTTTTTCTCCTCTTCGCTTTCCCAGGGAGGCCTTTTATAAAAATTATGATACCCTTACCCGTATGGCTAATGCCGGATTTATTCAGAAGGATAAAGCTGATGCTTTGTATATGGAATTTTGGCCAGGATTTATTGAATCTCTTAGGGTAGAGTATCCTACTAAAACTGTTTTTTCAAAAATTGAAGATAATGCTCCCTATTTTACGTCCTATATTCGGCAAATACTTGAGGCTCGTTTTGGCAGAGAGGTTCTTTATGAACAGGGGCTTACGGTTTTTACAACCCTTAATTTGAAACGCCAGAGATCTGCGGAAAAGCATCTTCAAAAAGGGCTTATAGAGCAGGATAAGGTTTCCTCCAGGATGAATGCCTATTATCAGAGCGCTGTTGACAGAACCCTTTTTGATGCATACAATGAGCTGCGTCTTATTTTTAACCTCCCATCTGTATTGATAAAAAACGATATTGAAAGCAGATTTAAAAAAGGCATGGCTGACAATATTGTTGATGCTCTTGATATAGTTACTTTGCTTACAGACACAGGCGGTGTTAATGATGTTGTTGAAAGCTTTAGAACACAGATAACAAACATATCAACAAGCATGAATGTGGAAGGGGCTTTTATTGCTATTGAACCTGCCACAGGGTATATTACATCAATGGTTGGTGGGTCAGAATTTGAGGTTTCCAATCAGTTTAACAGAGCAGTGCAGGCAAGAAGGCAGCCTGGTTCAGCTTTTAAGCCTTTTGTATATGGAGCAGCGATTTATAATAATGCCATATCTACTGCAACGGTTTTGCCTGATGTTCCCATAGTGGATATTGATGCCAGTGGTGACACCTGGTCCCCAGGGAACTATGCAGGTGATTTTTCCGGAATGGT
>JBBAGC010000223.1:0-4463 GCA_041655115.1 Spirochaetota bacterium
TCTTCTTGAAACAATAATATTGCGACCCTTTTCCTTGAATTCTATTATTTTAAAGCTGTACGTCTGATTGATATAGGCTGCTTTATCCTCATTAGCTTTAATATCAATTTGGGAAAAAGGGCAAAAACATCTTATGCCTGAAACAGTTACAGAGTAGCCGCCCTTTACTTCATCTGTGACTATTCCCTCAACAGGCATTTCATTATGATATGCCATTTCCAGCAGCTCTGGATTTGCCTCTCCCTTTCCTATTTTAAAGGTAACTTTTATTTCTCCACCTTTTACAGAAACAACATAAACTTCAATCTGGTCACCTTTTTCATATTCGAGTTTGCCATCTTTATTAAAGAGTTCAGCTGTGCTTATTACTGCTTCGCTTTTTCCCGAAACATCAAGGAAAGAATCCTCCTTTCCTATAGCCACAATAACACCCTTAACCTGATCTCCGGGCTGGAAATCGTCTGTTACTGTAAGTGATTCTTCCATGAGCTTTTCAAAATCTTCCTGGGAAAAGTCATCTATATCAAAATTTTTTGTCATTTTTAGTACCTGTATATGTAAAATATTTCAATTTTTCAGATTACTGGAAATAGTGAATGAATCAGGATTTAATTATTCTACATTTAAAAAAAAGGTTTCACCCTTGTAAACACTTTTTTTAAATGATTAATATCTGGATTCAGAATTCAGGAATGAAATTCATATAAAAATTTGTTGCCCTCTTTATTGATGTTGTTTAGGTTGCCATTAAGTTAAAGCTTCGCAGTTTTGTGGTGGGGTTAAACTATTGAATTAAGGAAATAACAATGGTAAATTTAATACTTTGTGGCGGCAGCGGAACCCGTATGTGGCCGCTTTCAAGACAGGCTTTTCCCAAACAGTTTGTAAAACTGCTTGGAGACCATTCTCTTTTTCAGGACACTGTAAAAAGAAACAGCTCTGTTTTTGATGAATTTTGCATTGTCACAAACAGGGATCATTATTTTATAGCAGAAAACCAGATGGGTAATTCCATAAAAAAGGAAAATAAAACCTTTGTTCTTGAACCCCTTGGCAGGAACACAGCACCTGCAATTGCTTTGGCCTGCTTTAATTACAGTGCCGAAGAAATAATTTTTGTAACCCCATCTGACCACCTTATAAAAAATATACCCTCCTATGAATCCAGGGTTCAAGCAGCTGTTAAGCTGGCTCAAGAGGGAAAGCTTGTAACATTTGGCATTAAGGCAGAATACGCTGAAACAGGCTATGGCTATATTGAAGCAGGGACTGGTATTGGTGATACTGTTTATACTGTTAAAAGCTTTAGAGAAAAGCCTGATCAGAATACTGCTGAGGCATATATTAAAGAAGGCAACTACTACTGGAACAGTGGAATGTTTGTTTTTAAAGCAGGTGTGTACCTGGAAGAGCTGAAAAATTATTCTCCTGAAATTTATGCAAGCTCATTAGATGCCTATAATAACTCTGAAAAGCTTGATGATGAAACCGGTACAATACTACATATATTTGAGTCGGACATGAAAAAAATTCCTTCAAACAGCATAGACTATGCTGTTATGGAAAAGTCAGATAGGGTTTATGTTGTTGCCTCAGATATAGGCTGGACTGATTTGGGTAGCTATGATGCTATTTGCGATATTGTTGAGATAGATGAAAACGGTAATTCAAAGGATGAGAAGATCGTTCAGGTTAAGTCAAAAAATAATCTTGTGATTTCTGCTAATAGAAAGATAGCCCTTGCAGGTGTAGAAAATCTTATAGTTGTTGATACAGATGATGCCCTTCTTGTTTCAGCAAAGGGTTTTTCCCAGGATGTTAAGGGGATTGTTGATATTTTAAAAGAAGGATCTGATAGGGATAATGAGCTCACTGTTCTTCATACAACAGTGGAAAGACCCTGGGGAACCTACAGGGTGTTACATGAGGCAGATGATTACAAGGTAAAGGAAATAGTTGTAAAGCCGGGGAAAAGGCTCTCCTTGCAAAAGCATGTGCATAGAAGTGAAAACTGGGTTATTGTAAAAGGGGAAGCGCTTGTGCAGATTGGTGAAACTGAACATTTGAAAAGAAGCGGGGAGTCAGCATACATTCCTGCAGGGGAATTGCACAGGCTTTCAAACAAGGGAGAGGTGCCACTGATTATTATTGAAACTCAAAGCGGAGATTATCTGGGCGAGGATGATATTATAAGAGTTGAAGATGATTATAAAAGGATAGTTGAGGGCTAAAGGTTTTTGATGAATAAATTATTTGACACAGCTCTATAATTTTTTTATACTATACATTGGATTAGCTTATGGAGGATTTTATGGCACTTGAAGAAAAAGATTATAAATCAATAGAAGATTATTTAAAAAACAATCTGGCTCGGATAATTTCGGAGCAGAGTCTGGCAAAACCTCCTGTTGTTTATGAAATAGAGCTGCGAGAGCGCATGGTTCGTGTAGAAGAGGAGCTTAAAAATCAGCGTGAATTGATGCTCAAAGGCTTTGAAATGATGGATAAGCGCTTTGAAGATATGCAAAAGTATATGGATAAGCGTTTTGAACTAATGGAGAAGCGCTTTGAGCAAATAGATAGGCGCTTTGAGCAAATAGATAGGCGCTTTGAAGATATGCAAAAGTATATGGATAAGCGTTTTGAGCAGATCGACAGGCGTTTTGAGCAGGTAGATAAGCGTTTGGAATTGATGGAGAAGCGCTTTGAGCAGATCGACAGGCGTTTTGAGCAGGTAGATAAGCGCTTTGATGAAATGAATAAGCGTTTGTTTCAGTTTATGATATGGTCCTTTGGTTTAACAGTATCTGCTGCAGGGGTAATTATAGCTGTTATGAAGATGTAGTGGATGAGTTATAAGGGGCAGGTTGCAGGGACAGTGGTATAAATTTCAGGTTTCCATCTTACCTTTTATCTTTAAAAATACGGAGAAATGAATTAGTGAATATTCTTGTTACTGGAGGGGCGGGATATATAGGTAGTCATGTAGTTAAACTGCTTGGTGAAAAAACAGATTATAATATAACCATAGCTGATAATTTATCCACAGGATTCAGGGAATCGGTTTTATATGGAGAGCTTATTGTTGCAGAGCTGTCTGACATAAACTTCATGGATAGTATATTTAAAGAGAAAAAATTTGATGCAGTAATTCATTTTGCTGCAAATATAGAAGTGAATGAATCAGTCCAAAATCCACTTAAGTATTACAACAACAATACTGTTAATGCCATAGGGCTTATAGAACTTTGTATAAAGCATAATGTTAATAAATTCATATTTTCATCAACAGCTGCTGTATATGGTGACCCTAAGCATATACCTGTTAAAGAGGATGATCTTAAAGCACCGCTTAGCCCCTATGGTATGTCTAAACTCATGGTTGAAATGGTTCTTCACGATGTTGCAGCAGCAGAGGAATCATTTAAATATGGAATACTAAGGTATTTTAATGTGGCTGGCGCAGATGGCAGCATGAGAATAGGGCAAAGAACCCCTAATGCCACTCATCTTATTAAAGTAGCCTGTCAGGCAGCCCTTGGAATAAGGGATAGTATTTCTATATTTGGAACAGATTATAATACTCCTGATGGTACAGGCATGCGTGACTATATTCATGTGGATGATCTTGCTTCAGCGCATCTTGCTTTGCTTGATTATCTTGAGGATAATAGCAGCAATATATTCAATTGCGGTTATGGCAGGGGTTACTCTGTGAGGGAAGTTATAGAAGCAGTAAAGAAGGTAAGCAGAGTTGATTTTAAGGTTCTGGAACAGGGACGCAGAGCAGGGGATTCGGCAAAGGTTGTAGCGGAAAATTCCAGGATATTAAAAATGACCAAGTGGCGTCCAATGTATGATAACCTTGAATATATCTGCAAAACAGCCTTTGAATGGGAGAAAAAACTTTATTCCTGAGCTGTTTTCTTTTTCTTAAAAAAGGACATGTAATAAGAACAGCACAAATAGTTAGTGTATAAGGATTTTAGAGTTTTAATAAAATATCTTGACATTAGCTTCTTTAATTTGGAGTTTAAAAATAAACAGAATTGTCTGTTTTTTGATTAAATTATAAATAAATGGTATTATACTATGAAAGGTATTGTGCTTGCAGGAGGAAGCGGAACAAGGCTTTATCCTGTTACAAAGATAATATGCAAACAGTTGCTACCCATATATGACAAGCCTCTTATTTACTATCCACTTTCCACTCTTATGCTTGCAGGTATAAGGGATATTCTTATAATAAGCACTCCGGAAGATACTCCAAAAATGAAAGAACTTCTTGGTACTGGTGAATCTCTTGGTATTTCTTTAACCTATGCTGTGCAGGAAAAACCAAGAGGTCTGGCTGATGCATTTATTGTAGGTAAGGAATTTATAGGTAAGGATAATGTATGTCTTGTTTTGGGTGATAATATTTTTTATGGTGCAAATATAAGAGATATTTTACAAAAGGCTGC
>JBBAGC010000224.1:0-4461 GCA_041655115.1 Spirochaetota bacterium
CATGGCTGGGAAAACGGTATTCTGTGAGTTGAGCCGTAAAATTAGGGAAATGGAGAATATTATGAAAAAATTTTTACTGATTTTTATTACAATTTTATCATCTTTTATGCTTTTTATTGCATGTAACAAAAAGCATTCATCTGGCATGCTTTTGGATGATATTCAAAAAAGGGGCATTTTAAGGGTTGGCATGTCCACTTTTGTTCCCTGGGCAATGAACGATAAAACAGGTAATTTAATAGGCTTTGAAATAGATGTTGCTTCAGAGCTTGCTAAGGATATGGGTGTGAAGGTTGAATTTATTCCTACTAAATGGTCAGGTATAATTCCTTCTTTGCTTACAGGGAAATTTGATGTTATTATTGGCGGAATGGGTATTACTGAAGAGCGGATGCAAAAGGTTGATTTTAGTGATCCCTATGATTTTTCCGGTATGTCCATTGTGGCAAGCAGAAAAAAGGCACCGGGTTTTTCCAGTATTGAAGATTTTAATAAGCAGGAAATTCTTGTTGCTGCAAGGCTGGGCACTACTGCTGCTGAGGCTGTAAAGGAGTATTTCCCCAAAGCAGAGATAAGGCTTTTCGACGATGAGTCCCAGGCAATACAGGAACTTTTAACTGAACGGGTACATGCTGTGGTTGCATCTGCCCCGCTCCCTGAATTTCAAAGTATAAAATATAAAGACAAATTTTATCTTCCCCTTAAAGATACTTTTACCAAAGAGCCAATAGGCTTTGTTATGAGAAAAAATGAAGCGCCTGCAAGGGAATATTTTAATACCTGGATTGAAAAAAAGCATGCTGACGGGTTCCTTGCTGATAGAAAAAATTACTGGTTCAGGACAAGAGACTGGGAAAACCGGATAGAGTAATTTGAAAAGAAGAATCAGATTTACCTGGCTGGATTTGCTGCTGCTTCCTCTTATTCTGGGGGTTGCAGCATGGATGATTTACAGAGTATCAGTGGATTTGCGCTATGACTGGAAGTGGTCGGTTTTACTTGACTATATTGTTCGCTATGATCTGGATTCGGAAAGCTATGTGCAGGGGCTCCTTTTACAGGGTCTGGTTATAACCTTAAAGCTAAGTATATGGTCTGCCCTGCTTGGTTCTTTTTTGGGGCTGATCATGGGTTTGATGAAAACATCGCAGCAGTATTTTTTAAGAATGCTTGCCACATCCTATGTAAGCCTTGTGAGGAATATTCCTTCTCTGGTTTTTATTTTTATTTTTTACTTTTTTTTCAGCAGTCAGATTATCAGCTTTTTTAACCTTGATTTTCATATAGCTGGTGTTTCAGGCAGATGGGAATTTTTTCTTCGCCTGTTTTTTTGCCCGCCAGAGCAGTTTACGGTTTTTGTATCTGCAATTTTGACCCTTGCAATATATGAAGGCGCATATATGACAGAGATTGTTCGGGGCGGTATTGAGTCTATAGAAAAGGGGCAGTGGGAGGCTTCTGATGCTCTTGGGCTTTCAAAGTTCCAGGGGATGAGGTATATTATCTTCCCTCAGGCTTTTAAGCGCATACTTCCTCCAATGGCCGGTCAGCTTATTTCTGTAATAAAGGATTCTGCAATTGTTTCAGTTATATCTGTGCAGGATTTAACATTCAGTGGAATGGAGCTTATGGCTTCAACCTACCGCATTTTTGAAATATGGATTACCATTACTGCAATGTATTTTATTTTAACATTTGCATGTTCCTATGCAGTGAGAAAGCTGGAGCTTTATATGGAAAGGCGGGGTTTTGTGTGATTATTGATTTTTGTGGCTTTAAACTTGTTAAAAGGATAATCTAATTATATAAGTATATTTAGCGCTATTCGGTAAATTGAAATATCAGGTGAGAAATATTTCATATAATTATTAGGGGGCGTTCTTTTGGATATTAAGGATTTAAAATTAATTATAAAAAATGGAGAAAAAATTGATGTAGAGTTTAAAAAGGCTAAGAACTCTATAAATAAAGATGTCTATAATACAATATGCTCTTTTAACAATCGTAATGGAGGCCATATTATATTAGGGGTTAATGATGATAGAAAAATAGAAGGAGTATCTCCAGAATCTATAGATAAAATGATAAAAGAATTTACAACCATGATTAATAATTCTAATAAAATAAATCCACCCATATACATAATACCAGAAATTATTGAAATTAATAACAAAGAAAAAATTATATATATAAGAGTACCAGAAGGTGAACAAGTGAGAAGGTGTAATGGAATAATATGGGATAGAAATTATGATGGTAATATAAATATATCTAATAATGAAGAGTTAGTATATAAATTATATGCAAGAAAACAGGGAAGTTATTATGTAAATAAGGTTTATCCAGGTTTAAATGTAGATTTTCTAGATTTTGATTTGATTAAGCGTGTGCAAAAAATGGCAACTATTAGAACAAAAAATCATCCCTGGAGTATGATGACAGAAGAAGAAATACTAAGAAGTTCAGGTCTAATATTGACAGATATGGAAACCTACAAGGAAGGGCTTACTTTAGCAGCTATTTTACTCTTTGGTAAAGATACATCTATAATGTCAGTAGCTCCTGGTTTTAAAACAGATGCCATATATAAAGTAGAAAATATAGACAGATATGATGATCGAGATGTTATAATAACAAATTTAATAGATAGTTATTATAGATTGATAGAATTTGGAAGGAAGCATTTAAATGATATTTTTGTTCTTGATGGTGTTCAAAGAATTAGTGCCAGAGATGGAATATTAAGGGAAGTTGTTTCTAATATTTTAGCACATAGAGATTATTCTAGCGGACTTCCAACCAGGTTTATCATTGAAAAGGATAGAATATATATAGAAAATAGTAATATTGCTCATGGTAGTGGTAAATTAAATTTGGAAAAATTTCAGCCTTTTCCTAAAAATCCTCCTATTTCAAAAATATTTAGAGAGATTGGATTAGCAGATGAACTAGGCTCAGGGATGAGAAATACATACAAATACACAAAACTTTATTCGGGTGAAGCCCCTTCTTTTGAAGAAGGAGATATTTTTAAAACAATAATACCATTATCTAGCAATGCTCTATCTAAAAGCGTGATTTTAGATAGAGAAGTCGTTCAAGAAGTCGTTCAAGAAGTCGTTCAAGATGACGTTCAAGATGACGTTCAAGATGACGTTCAAGAAGTCGTTCAAGATGACGTTCAAGATGACGTTCAAGATGACGTTCAAGATGACGTTCAAGATGACGTTCAAGATGACGCTCAAGAAGAAATTTTAGAAGATGCTATAATAGCTTTGATAAGAAAAGACAAATCAATATCTAGGGCTAAAATGGCAGAAGAAACAGGTTTTAGTATAAAAACTATAGAAAGAAGGTTAAAGAAAATGGATAATATCAGGTTTGTAGGTAGTGGCTATAGCGGATATTGGGAAATTATAGAATAAATATAAAAAGTAAAATATGTAATTTATAAAAGATATTAGTTTGTTTTTTTAAACCGCAGGAGTTGTGAAATAGATGGAATGGGTGGGTTTGATGAGTTAGGGAATATTTTGAGTGGTTATGTTTTTAAAAGTAAAGAATATGCTAATATGTAATGGTTAAGGAAAAGTTTAGTTGTTCTTTCAGATAGATTTTTAACAATAGGTTGGTAGTTTAAAAAAGCCTCCTTATTTAAGGAGGCTTTTTTATATAAAATTCAGGTTTTTATTTTTTGGGAATATAGGATTCCACATCAATTTCATAGGTTTCAAAAAGCTCATTTTTAGCAACTTCAAATTCCAGCAATGAAGCATTGAAGTAAACAAGCATTGAAAGCTCCTGCTGTCTGCTGCTTATAAGGGTATCAAGTGCATCCCTTGCTGCTGCTGCTGTAAAGCGTCCGCGTCTAAGGCTTACAAGCATGCTTTTGTAATAGGTTTCAGCTTCAACACGGGTTTCTTTTGCCTTCTGGTAAAGGTTGTGCCTTGTGCGGATTTTTTCAATTTTGCTTATAACATCATCCTTTACAACACGCTTGTATTTATCCACCTCATGTTTTGACTGTTCCACTCCCCACCTGGCATTTCTTTCATTTATTTTCTGATCTTTGTTGTTAAGGGGATAGGTCATTTTTATTCTTGCTTCAATGGAGGGGTTTTCACCTGTTATGGTATTGCTGTAGGATTTTCCCAGCTCAGAGTTGTAATCCATTGATGCAACTGTTATTTCACCTGTAAGTGAAGGGAGCGCATTGCTTTCTGCAATTTTAAGAATCAGCTTGGAGTTTTCCATGGCTTTTAAGGCATTTTTATAATCTACCCTTTTTTCATAGGCTGTTTTAAGGGCTTCCTCTTCATTTATTTCCGGAAGTGCAGCTGAAAATACAGCTTTTTCCTGCATTGTTATGGTTTCATCAAGATTAACGAGCCTCATAAACTTGCGCAAAGAGTCCCTGTGCTCCTGTTCAGAATTGGAAAGCATTGCTTCTGAGGATGCAAC
>JBBAGC010000225.1:0-4441 GCA_041655115.1 Spirochaetota bacterium
AGACTTAGAGACAGGCTTATTGTGCTGTTGAATATGACTCAGATAATTTTTCTTGAAGATAATGAAGAAGAAAAGAGTTTTATTTCTTCGAATAATTAAACGAGATATGGAGTAAATTATGTCTTTTTCCCTTGGAGAATATCAGGATATATTTTTAGAAGAGGCAGATGAGCTGCTTCAGGAGCTTAATCAGAATCTTCTTGAGCTGGAGAAAAACCCGGAAAACGATGAAATAATTAATAATATTTTCAGGGCAGCACATTCCCTGAAAAGTTCAGCAGCATTTGTAGGACTAAATGATTTAAGTGATCTTGCCCATAAAATGGAAAATCTCCTTCAGGGTATAAGGGATAAAACCAATGACATAACACCAGAGGTAGTGGATGTTATATTTAAATGTTTTGACGCAATAAGTGCTATTATTGAAAAAATTTATTCAGGACAGGCTCCTGACCTGGATTTAAAGCCGCTTATTGAAAGAATAAATATAGTAACTGATGAATCCAGAAAAACTACAGATGCAGAGCCTGAAAAAAAGAATTCATCTGAAAGCAAAACAGCCCACACTCCGGGGATTAAAATCAGTTTCACCAGAGAAGAAAGCGACATGATAAAACAGTCTGTTGTAGAAGGAGCGGATTGTTTTGAAGTTACCATTAACCTGGAACCTGCTGCACAAATGAAGTGGGTAAAGGCGCAGCTTGTACTGACTAACCTTGAAAAAGAAGGGACCATTGTTAAGGTTATACCTTCTATTGATGAAATGATTGCAGATGATTCCATTTCAGTATTTAAAATTGTGCTTATAACTTTTAGTTCTGCCCTGGCGGTTTATAAAGGGTGCAATGTTGATCAGATTGAAAATGTGGAGCTTAAATCCATATCTGTTGTCAGGCATAATGGCAAGCAGATGCTTAAAATAGGAAAAGCTATTGATTATGGAATTTCCAGAGATGATGAAATAGTGGATACAGCAAGGGATGATTTTTCATTTAATGACTTGCTTGGTAATGAAGGTCTGGATGATTCTGATGACTCTGATGATCTAATGGATGAAGAGGACTCTGCTGATTTTTCTCACGCAGATGATGACCATGTTGTTTTTGACCGCAGAAAAAGCAATGAGTCTGTTCAAAAAGACAGAAGAAGGGCTCCTGTTTTGAAAACTGTTAAGGTATCTATAGACAAGCTTGATTTACTTCTTAATAATGTTGGTGAGCTGGTAATTGCCAATTCCGGTTTTTACAGGCTTTATGAAGAGATGAGAAAGTATGGTCAGCTTAAAGATGTTGCAAACGAGTTTAGAAATCGTATGGAGCAGATGTCACGGATTGCAAAGGATCTGCAAACAGGAATTATGAAAACCAGGATGGTTCCCATTGGTCAGGTTTTTAGTCGTTTTAACAGGCTTGTTCGTGATCTTGATAAAGAGCACAATAAAAGGGTTGAGCTTGTTATAAAGGGAGAGGAAACAGAGCTTGACAAGAAAGTAATTGATGTGATTGGAGAACCTCTGCTTCATCTAATCAGAAATGCCGTTGATCATGGAATAGAAACAAGAGAGGAGCGCAGCAGGCTTGGGAAAAGCGAGGTTGCCACAATAACCCTGAATGCATATCAGGGAGGGAATCAGATTTTTGTAGAGATAAGTGATGATGGTCATGGCCTTGATATTGATGCCATAAAAGAGAAGGTTATTGCTAAAAACATAAGCACACCTGAAATGCTTGCAAACATGGATGATCAGGATATTTATAATTTTATTTTTGCACCCGGATTTTCAACTGCTAAAAAAGTAACAGACATCTCTGGCAGAGGGGTGGGGATGAATGTTGTTAAGGAAATAGTGAATGAGCTTAATGGCAATGTTACAATTGAAACCGAAAAAAGCATGGGCACCAGGTTTGTTTTAACATTTCCTCTTACACTTGCTATTATTCCTGCTATTATGGTTAAGGTGAGACATGAGGATTATGCTATTCCACTCACTGATGTTGTTGAAACAATTAAAATATCCATGTCAGATATAGCCACAATTGAAGGGCACGAGGTGATAAATCTTAGAGGAGAAATTCTTTCTCTTTTAAGACTCAATGAGTTTGTTAATTTAAAAAGTACGCTTGGAAGGGATAAGAAAATTCCTGTTGTTGTTGTTGGCTTTGGTAATAGAAAAATCGGGCTTATAGTGGATTCTCTTGAAGGGAAACTGGAAATTGTAATTAAATCACTTGAGCAAAATTATAAAAATGTGGAAGGCCTTGCAGGGGCATCCATACTTGGTGATGGAAGCATTTGCCTGATTCTTGATATTCAGACAATGATTAATCGGGTAATTACGCTGCAGGAAAAGCTTACTCCTGAGGAAAAACAGAAAATATTTCAGTCAAGAGCAATGTATTATGATGAAAGCACTGATCAAAAGGCTGTTGAACCTGAATTTGAGGTAAAGCCGGAACCAGTGATTGAACCAATGGAGCCAGTAAAGGCTGAAATTCATTCTGACCTGAAATATGATGAGACAAAGACTGTTCCTTTTAAAGACAAGGAGCCGGAATCCGGAGGGCCTAATTATATTTCGGATGTAATCATCTTTGATGATGAACCTGTAAAGGATGAATCTTTTAAAGAAGAACCTTTGGAAACAGAGGCTCTGCAGGTTTATGATGCAGATGATGATATATTAAAGGTTCCGGAAGAGGAAATAATCCCGGCAGAAGAAGATGAGGAAATAGCAGAGAAGGTGCAGGCTGCCTTAGCTGAATTTAAAGATGAGCTAAGACAGAATGTTAGTTCACTGGTGCAATCAGGAGATCCTAATGAGCATATGACTGTGGAGCTTGATATATCCAAAGATGAGCTTAATGAGTTTAATCTTATATCCAATATGGGTGCTGCTACAGCTGCTGAATCGCTTTCAAAAATTCTTGACAGAAGAATTGACCTTTCCATTCCAGAGGTGAAAATTACTCCTGTTGAAAATATTCCGGAATTTTTGGGCAACCCCAATGAGCCTTACATGGGTGTTATGCTTGGAATTGAAGGGGAGATAAACGGAACTTTGCTTCTTGTCTTGCATGAAGGCGTGGGCTATGATCTTATAGATATGCTTTATGGTATGCCTGAATCGCAGGAAAGAGAGTTGAGCGAAGATGGCGTGTCTGCACTTAAGGAGCTTACAAATATAGTAGGGTCATCCATACTCAATGTTTATGCTGAAAAATCGAAGCTTGTTGTCAAGCCCAATGTCCCTACTTTTGTGCACGATTATCTCCAGTCTTTTGTTGATTCAATACTGGTTATGCATAATATTCAACATGAGTATGCAATTGTAATGGAAACAGCATTTTATTTTGAAGATGACAGGGTTGTAGGCAATTTGATGATTCTTCCGGAAGCTGAATCTTTGAAAACCCTTGTGAGTGGAATTAGAAAGAATGTCATTTCCGATTAAAGTACTTGTTGTTGATGATTCAACGCTTGTAAGAAAAATAATTACAGATATTCTGGAGAGAGATCCGGATATTAAGGTTGTTGGTACAGCCAATAATGGCAAAACTGCAATTTTTCGCAATCAGGAGCTTAATCCTGATGTAATAACCATGGACATTGAAATGCCCATACTTGATGGTCTTGCTGCTCTTAAGCACATAATGAGCACAAACCCGAAGCCGGTTATTATGATGAGTGTTTTAACCCAGAATGGGGCTGATGCAACTTTTAAAGCACTTGAGCATGGAGCAGTGGATTTTATTCCCAAACCTTCAACTTTGTTGTCTATGACAGTTGATGAGATTGGGGATTTGCTCATAAGCAAAATAAAATCTGTTTGCAAGTCAAAAGTTGCTACACTAACTACAAGATCTGCTGATTTAAAGCCAATAATAGCTCAAAGTAGTGAAAAAACCGAATCAGACAAAATAGTAGCAATAGGTACTTCTACTGGCGGACCATCTGCGCTTATTAAGGTGTTTAACAAGTTTACGCGTAAATTTCCTGCACCGGTTCTGGTTGTACAACACATGCCGGAAGGTTTTACTGCTGCTTTTTCCAAGAGGCTTAATGACAGCTCCAAGATAAAGGTAAAAGAAGCTGAAGATGGAGATATAGTGTTACCAGGGCATGGTTATGTTGCTCCAGGTCATTCTCACATGAGTATAGTAAAAAGAAGGAATGGCTTTCAGCTTAAAGTATATAAAGCAGAAAAGGTTTCAGGGCATATGCCTTCAATTGATGTGCTTTTTGATTCAGTAGCACAGGAATTAGGGGAGAAGTCCATAGGTGTTATAATGACAGGCATGGGCAGGGACGGTGCAGAGGGTATGCTCAAAATAAAAAATAACGGTGGGCATACTATTGCCCAGGATGAGGAGACCTCTGTTGTTTTTGGAATGAACAGAGTAGCAGTAGAGCTGGGTGGTGTTAATGAAATTGTTCCCCTTGA
>JBBAGC010000226.1:0-4427 GCA_041655115.1 Spirochaetota bacterium
CCTTACATCCCTATTTTCAGAATATTACACTCTCAGCAGATGGTACAAAACTTAGCAATGAAAAATTCAAAGATATGGATTACGCTTTTTCCGGCAATATCAAACTTCCCAATGATATGGAGCTTACAGGAAAAATTGATACAGACAAAAATATTCAGTTTGCTTTAACCATACCCTTTTTTTTCAGATCAAAAAATTCACACAGTATAATGATAGATGGCTATGGCTCGTCCTTTAAAAATTCCAGATTGAATTACTACAGTGCAGGAATATCATACAGCTTTGCCAGAAATGCAAAGGCAAAGGAATTTTACAGCGCAAACAATCTGCTATATATAAAATTTGACCAGCCAATAAAGGAAGTTGAAAGAACCTTCTTTTTGAGCAAAAAAAATCCTGTTTTCACTGAACTCCTGGGCACTATTGTAAACGCTGGGAATGACAACACAATTCAGGGACTTTTTATTGAAATTGAACAGGTTCCATTTGGCATGGCACAGATACAGGAAATAAGAAATGAAATTCTAAAAATAAAAGCACAGGGGAAAAAAGTTTATGCTCTTATGAACTACCCTGGAAACAAGGAGTATTACCTGGCCTCAACAGCTGATAAAATTTATTTTACTCCAAACAGCCCCTTTTATTTAACAGGCTTAAAAGCACAGGTTTATTTCTTCAAAGGGCTTCTTGATAAGGCAGGAATAGAATATGAATCTATCAGCTTTGGCAAATACAAGTCCCTGAATGAATCTGCCATTAGAGAAACAATGTCCCCTGAGTTCAGAGAAAACATGGAGTCCCTTCTTTTAAATCTCAATGAACAGTTTGTTGCTGATATTGCATCTGACAGAAACATGGATGAAACAACAATCCATAATCTTTTTAACAAAGGCTTTTACGTTCCTTTAGAGGCAAAGGAAAAAGGGTTTATTGACGAAGTCCTTTATAAGGATGAAGCTATTAAAAACATAGGCAAAAATATAAATTTTGTAGATTTCAAAAATTATATAAAGGAAAAAATAGATCTGCAACAATGGGGGCCTATTCCCTCCATAGCTGTTGTTCATGTAAATGGAATTATTATTCCAGGTAAAAGCCGCAATTCTTTTTTTAACACAAATACAGGGGATGCCACTTATTCATCTGCTCTTGAATCTGTATTTAAAAATAGCATGGTAAAAGCCCTGGTAATAAGAGTGGACTCTGGCGGTGGCGCTGCCTCTGCTTCTGATTATATGTGGCGTGAACTTGCCAGGCTAAAAAAGAAGTATCCAAAACCGGTTGTATTTTCCTTTGGCAATACAGCTGCATCAGGAGGGTATTATATTGCCTGCACAGGAGATGAAATTCTTGCAAGCAAAGCAACCATAACTGGCTCCATAGGCGTAGTTGCAGGCAAGCTGAATTTGAGCGAATTATACAGCAAGCTTGGCATAAACAAGGAAGTCATTAAAATGAGCGAATTTGCTGATATATTCTCTGAATCAAAAAAACTGACTGAAAAAGAAAAATCCCTTGTACAGGAGAGCATAAACTTCACCTACCAAAGATTTACAGAAAAAGTTGCTGATGCAAGGGGGTTTTCTGAAAAAAATATTCCAAACATAGCTGAAGGAAGAGTATTTACAGGAGACCAGGCAGTTGAAAACAATCTGGTAAATCAAAATGGCGGAATAATGGCAGCTATTGAAATAGCCAAGGCCAGATCTGATATAAAAGGAAATTACAATATACTTCATCTTCCTGAAGGACGCATCCTTTTGCCTGGAATAATAAGAGGAAATACAGAATCTTCCCTAATGGAATTGATTAAACCCTTTATGAATAATATTGACAAATACACAATGCTGAAAAATGAACCTTATCTTTATTTGCAGCCATACTATATTGATATAAAATAATACTTAGTTGACAGATATTAAAAATAACATTACTATTCATATAATTATTACTTAAAAATCAAGGGTATAAAATTCTTATCTGCTGGAGAATTTGATGAAAGTTTGCCTTATTAATCATACAAAAACAACCATGAAGCCTATTGAAGATCTTGCAGAGGAGCTAAATCTTCAAATAATTACTGCAAGTGCAGAAAACGCTGTTAATATAATAAAGGATGAAGCTCCTTCTGTTGTGCTTTTAAACTGGACAGACAGCTCTACTCTGGATTTATCTTTATCAATAAGGCAGATTAAGCTGAAAAATAAATATATATACATAATCATCACTGGTACCAAAGACATTACAGAAGAAATGTTTATGGCTGTATCTGAATCTGCAGATGATTATTTTTTTATGCCCTTTTCCAAAAATGAACTTATGATTAAACTTCACCTGGCAGCAAAAAATATTGAGCTTAACAATCAGGTTACAGCAACAAAAAGAAAGCTGGTTATGCATGCCAAAGAGGATCCTGTTACTGGTGTTCTAAACAGAAGAGCCCTTCTTGATGAAATACTCAATGAAATGGGAAGAGCAGCAAGAAAGGATGAGTTCTCCTCCACAATTATGATTAATCTCATTAACCATAATGAAATGCTCATTGAATTTGGACACAGAGCCATTGATTCATTTATGGCTGAATTTAGCAGAATACTTAAAAAATCCGTGCGTCCCTATGACAAGCTTGGAAGATATGATACTAACCGTTTTCTTATATTTTTACCAAACACAAATAATACTAATGCAAAAATTGTAGCAAAAAGAATTATTGCAGGTATTGAATCCAAAAAATTCCGTTTCAGGGAATCGGTGTTTCAGCCATGCCTTTCCATGGGAATATCTGAACTTAACCCGTCTGACATGGGAGAAAATAAAAATTCAGAAGCACTTCTTATAAACGACCTGATTATGGATTCATTCATAAGAAGAGCTGAAATGGCCTCTAACAAAGCCTGCGAAAAAGGATCCAATAATATAGAAATTTACACCTTTACCTAATCCAGTCTATGAACAAGCAGGCCGCTCCTGAGCTTTGGCTCAAACCAGGTTGATTTAGGTGGCATCATCTGCCCTGAATTTGAAACCTCAATAAGCTGGGCAACATCAGTGGGTCTCATTGAAAAGGCAACAGCAAACTCCCCTGCATTTACAAGCTTTTCAAGCTCTTTTGTGCCCCTTATTCCGCCAACAAATTCTATGCGATTATCTGTTCTTGGATCATCTATTCCCAGAATCGGTGAAAGAATATTATTTTGTAAAATTGAAACATCAAGAGCCTCAAGTGGATCAGAGGACACCGCAAACTCAGGAGCAAGGGTGTACCATTCATTATCAAGGTACATGGAAAATCTGTTTACCCTGTCCGGTTCCTTTTTGCCATCTTTTTTAACAGAAAATTTTGCTATTTCAAGTGCTGCAATAAAGGAGTTTTTATCCATACCATTAAGATCCTTCACAAGCCTGTTGTATGCAAGAATCCTCAGTTCATCCTCTGGAAAAATTACAGACAAAAATGAATTAAATTCCTCCTCACCTGTGTATGCGGGATTTTTCTCCCTGCGCATTTTCCCAACACGAACAGCAGAAGCAGCCCTGTGATGACCATCAGCAATATAAAGCACGTCCTTTTGAAATGACTCAACAATTGCATCAATAAGGTTCCTGTCTTTAATAATTCGCACTATGTGTCTTATGCCATCATCTGCGACAAAATCATAAACAGGCTCAACTTCCATTCCCTTTGCTACAAGCTCCTTTTTCTCCTGGGATTCCCTGTGTATTAAAAACACCGGGCCTGTATTGGCATTTACAATATTAAGGTGAGTTGTTCTATCAAGCTCCTTGTCCTCTCTTGTAAATTCATGTTTTTTGATTATATCATTCATGTAATCATCAATGCTGGAACAGGCAACAATACCTGTTTGCATTCTACCATTCATTACCTGGGAATAAAGATAAAGGCATGGCTCCTCATCCATAATAAAATACTTTTTTTCTATAAAAGACTCAAGCGTGTCCCTTCCTTTTTCATAAACAACTTTTGAATATGGATCTGTTCCTTCAGGAAAATCAATTTCCGCCCTTGATATATGAAAAAAGCTATAGGGATTGTCTTTTGCAATTTCCACTACCTCATCAAAAGAGACTACATCATAGGGCAATGCTGCAATTTTTTCTGCCAAATTTCCCCCTGGTCTAAGTCCCCTGAATCCCCTTATTTTAGCCATATTTTTCCTCTTTTAAAATTTTAATGATAATATCACATAAAATGACATTTTTAAAAAAATGGTTGTCATTTTCAAGAATAAAAACACTTATTAGCAGGAAACTCAAAAACAGTAGCAAAATTTTAGGGAGAAAGTCTGTCATTCCGGCCGAAGTGATAAGGAAGCGCCGGAATCTCCTGAAAAATCAGGAATTATGAGATTCCCGCCTGCGCGGGAATGACACCACCCACAAATTTAACTTTTATTTAAAAAAATAAT
>JBBAGC010000227.1:0-4404 GCA_041655115.1 Spirochaetota bacterium
TTCTGCTACTTATCCATATTACAATAAGTTTGCTGGTAAAAAATATGATGGCCCATATAAGTATTTTAAGCAGATTGTTGTGCAGATAGGTGATGATGATAAGGATGGGGATGCGCCTGATAACAGCATTGTTTCTGATGCAGATAAGGCTCAGGTAAACGCCCTTTATGATGCCTGTCTATTCCAGTTTGATAAAGAAATCGGGAAAATCATTTCTTACCTTAAAAAAAAGAATATCCTTGATAATACTCTTGTTATTATAACTTCGGATCATGGTGAAAATCTTTATGAGTATGATTATGGGATTGGTCATGGCGAGCATTTAAGGGGTGATTTTGCCCTTTCTGTGCCTCTTATTTTTTATTCAGGAATGCTTGATGAAAGATATAAAGGGAGCTTAATAGAAAAAACCGGTTCAGTGATCGATATAATGCCCACTGCCTTTGACCTTTTACAGATAGATTCTCCTTACTTTTTTAGGGGTCAGAGCCTCTTTAGCAAGGTTGATGGCGGGATAGATGCCTATGCTGAAACCGGAATCTGGTTTGATAACAATAAAAATTCCAGCCTTTTCTTTTATCATAACAGGATTGATTACCCTGATATTTCAGGGTTACTTGAAGTTGACTTCACTTATAACAGGGAAGGGGTTATTAAACAGTATTACCAGAATATTATAAGGGGATCAAAATATCGGGCTATTTATTCCGGGGATTATAAGCTTATTTATATGCCTATGCCAGGGAGTGTAAAGTACGAGCTTTATAATTACAAAAAGGATATAGATAACAGGTTTGATTTGGCAGAATCGCACCCGCAGGTTTTGGAGTCTATGAAAAAGAAATTTTTTGAATTTGTTAAAGAGGAGAGTGCAGGTAATTATTACAAGGTAGGACAATACCTGTTGCCTTTTTTTACAGATCCAATATTTTAAAATAAAATGAATTATGGAAAATAGTGTAATGAAAAAATTTTTATTATTTCCTGTTAATATATTAAGGGCATTAAACTTTAAAAAAATATTTGTGGTTTTTTTTGTTTTAATCTTTTCTGCTATTTTAATTTTTTCATTGTGGTGGAGTTTGTTTTTCTTTCCCAATGATTATAAGCTAACAGAAAAAGAAGCTTTAATTCCTCCGGAGAATAATCCTTTTGAAAAGAAAAGTGCTGATCTTATCTATGATTTAAAAAAGGCATCTTTTAAAGGGGATTTTTCTTCTTCCAGAATAAAAGGCATTGTTGATTCAATGAAATCCAAGGGCTTTTTGATAAAAAAGGAAGGTTTTATTGAAGGAAGAGGGAGTGAGGTTCTTTTCAGGGCTGGTACCGGACATATTGGTTTATGGGTTGATGAGCGTTCATCCATTCTTTTGCCAGAAGGTTCTTCAATCAGCTATGATATTTCTCTTTCAGGCTCGGACTCAATTGATCTGTCTTTTCTTTGTGCAGAAGATTCGGTTTTGAATATAAAAGTTTTTTATAAGGGTAAAGATATTTTAAGGCAAAGTGTCAAGGTTCCTGCGTATATTCAGGAATATACTCATAAAGATGTGAAAATGAAGTACAATAACAGAGGATTTCCCTATTCCAAAGCTGATAATGGCTGGCTTGGTAAAAAATTTAAAATCGATACAGCCTCTGGCATTGCTTCTCTTGAGCTGTCTGTGCCCAAGGAAAGCAGCCCTGTATTTATAGGCAATCCTGCAATATACAAAACAGCTGAACCTGATCTGAAAAAATATAATGTAATTTATCTTCTTTTTGATGGTATTCCATTAAAATACCTGTCTCCCTATAATAAGGATTCAAAGCTTACCCCTTATATGGCAGAGCGTGCAGAAAAGGATTATATTATTTTTAATAACATGATTGCACCAGGCGATAAAACCCGTATTTCTCTTTCCGGGCTTTTTACATCCATGGTTTCTTCAAAAACCAGACATGGAATAAACAGAAATCTTATACCAGAGGAAGAATGTGAGCTTTTTTACAGATATGTAAGAGAGGGGAAGTTTGCTTCACTTCCTGATGTTTTTAGAAAAAATGGCTATGAATCTGTCCAGTTTGGAGACAGTGGTTTTACTATTGGGCTTTTGGGTTCTGGTGTGGACTATGGCTTTCAAAGATCCTATGAATTCAGCTATAATCCCTATGATACCTTTGGTTTTTCCAGGCATCTTTTTTCATTTTTCAGGGAAAATAAAAACCGGAATTTTTTTGCATATGTTCATTATAACACTCCCCGTAGACCATTTTATGCTCCCTTGAGTTATTATATAAAGGGATTTTTTCAGTCTCCTTCTGAAGGGCGGTGGCGTCCGGATTTTTTAGGTCCTATCAGCTTTAGTGGAGATGTTTTTGAAAATGTTTATAAAGCCCTGAAAACTAATAATCTTTTGGAAAATTCTATTGTTGTTATTGTAAGTGACCATGGTTCGGGCTTTGACTTTTCAAAGTTTGATGGCGGTTTTCAGTACAATGATTATATAAAGCAGATCTTTATGATATATCTCCCCGAATCTCTTAGGGAAGAGCTTAAAGCACCTGTTGGCACAAGGGATACCTATGCATCAGCAATAAATATATCTCCCACTTTGACTGAGTTATCAGGAATAGGATCTGTTAAGCAGTTCCAGGGTAAAAGCCTGATTCCTGTATTAAAGGATGAATACAAGGAAGACATGTGGGATGATCTTATCTGGAGTGTGGGACGTAAATCTTTTTCTCTTATTACTCCTGATATGATGAAGTACACAATTACTTCTCCGGATTCCCGTAAATTTATTAAATGGGAGCATGGTTTTTTTGGAAATCAGGTAGAGCTTAAATATGAAGCTTTATATGATATTGGGGCAGATCCTCTGGAGAACAATAATCTTGTTAATACTGACAGGGCTGGTCTTGCCAGGATGAGAAATCTTTTTTTTGAGTCAGATATTCATCATCCGGAGAAAACAGTTTTAACATTTTTCCCAGAAGATGATAAAAAGAAAAATGTTGTTGTTAAAATTTCCACGCCAACTCCTTTGTTAAGGGCAGAAATATATGATACTGATTTGAATAGTACAAGGCAATTCGATGTTACTGGTTCCGGGCGTGAAAAACAATTTAAATTTTTAGTAGAGGAACCGGTTTATTTTGTTTTTGAGCAGGAGAATGACAGGGCTCCTCTTAGTGTGGAAATATTTTCTGATGGGAAAAGATTAAGCCCGGACTCAATTTATGCAACTGATCTTAACATAAATCTTTTTCAAAATCCTTTAATATTCAATACCAGAGAGGAGTTTCGGGTAGCAGGTGGAATCAGGCTTCCCCTTCAGGAGGGATGGATCGGGGATGGCTCGGATTTGAGTGTTAAGGTGACAAGGATTGATCTGCACAGGTGGATTGATTTGAGTCATGCTGAAAGCAAAGGACTTTCAGCATCCATGAAAGAGACTCTTAGGTCCTGGGGTTATATACAGTAAATCTGTAATAAGGAGAAAATAATGGCTGTAAGCGATAAAAATGAAGTATTTAAAGCAGGTTTTTTGAGTAAACTGGAAACAGGGTTTACCTATGCGGGTAAATATATTTTAAAAAAACCTGTTGTGTTTAATCTTAATTTTAATGTTACAAATATCTGTAATCAGCAGTGTCCCATGTGTAATGCTGCATTGCCAGGCAGGGGAGGTGAGTCTGTAACTTTTGAAAGCTATGTTGCATTGCTTGATAAACTCAAACCTCATAAAATAGCGTCTCTTACTATATCAGGTGGTGAGCCTTCACTTGTAAAGGATATTGCAAAAATCCTGGATTATTCAGCCCGTGAATTCAGGTTTGGTGTGAATGTTAATTCCAATCTTTATGCCAGTGAAAAAATTATTCGCCCATTTGCAGAAGCAGCTTTAAGGAATAATATACGCATAGGCACGTCCTTTGATGGTTTTGGAAAGGTGGCTGATAAGCTAAGGGGAGCAAAAGACGTTTCAGAAAGAGTCCTCAAAAATATTGAGCTTGTTACGGCAATGAAAAAAGAAATGA
Source organism: Spirochaetota bacterium (assembly GCA_041655115.1). GTDB lineage: Bacteria > Spirochaetota > UBA4802 > UBA4802 > UBA5550 > JBBAGC01. The sequence goes on from JBBAGC010000227.1 coordinate 4,024, forward strand.
AGTCAGAATCAACATTGAATATGAACACTGTTATTTCTGATCAGAACCTTCATCAAATACCGGAAATACTTGCAGTTTCTGAAAAATACGGCTGGACCCATACCCTTGCGCCCTGGAATAGCTTTGATTATCAGGACGAAGACCCTGATATGCCTACTCTTAACTATTCTCAGGAACTGGAAGATGTAATTAAGCTTGCTGCAACCAAAAGCAATATATCCTGTTCAAGAAGTTTTCTTCTTGGAATACCTGAGTATGTTAAGGGAAATACTGACAAGCTTTGTCCTTATTTAACAGGGCTGTTCAGATCTTATAAAATCTTTCTTGATCCAAATGGCGATGTGTCACTTTGCAGCAGAAAGCCCATAGGCAACCTTCATA
>JBBAGC010000228.1:0-4397 GCA_041655115.1 Spirochaetota bacterium
ATAACTTCAGTTTTTCTGAATTCAGTAAATTATTTTTTTCCTTAATGTCACCGCTTTTTCTTACACCTGAATTTATTGATCCTGTTACAGGGTTTGGCTGTAATGGCAAGGGGGAGTCGGTCATTGCTTCATCTCTTTATTATGTTATAATAAGAAATATGTTCTTTCTTGACAGAGAGGAGAGGCTGGAGATTTTTTCTGTACCTGATATAAGCTGGTTTGTTCCTGGTAAAAAAATTCTGGTTGATGCTTCACCATCAAGGTTTGGTATAATTTCTTTTTCTGTGGAAACAGGAGAAAATGATTTTAAGCTTAATTTTAATGATCCCCCAAAGTATCTTCCACCAGACATTATGATTAATCTGCCCTTTGATGCTTCTATAATAGAGGGAGATGATTTTATAGTAAAAAAATACACCTCCTCTTCTTTTTTAATCAATGGGTGGCCCTCTTTAGTCCGTTTTAAGCATAATCATGTTTTTGTGAAATAAGGTTTTTCCTGAAATGCAGGCAAGGAGCCAGTTCCTGTGCAAAGAGGTATAGCCTGCCTGGTATTTATAACAGTAATCATTAATTATAGGACCTGTTTTGCCGATTATTATAATATTACACTTAGAATGGTTAATCAATGCTTGTTTTTATTTTAATTATTGCTGTAGTAATCCTTGGTGCTGTGGTATTTTATATATACTTTATTGCTCCAAGGATTAACCCTAAAAACAGAGCTTTAAATTTCCTGAATGAAAACAGGATAGAGGAAGCTATTGTAGAATTTAAAAAGGCTTTGGAATCACAGCCTTATGATATAAATATATTATGGAAGCTTGCCGAGCTTTATATTTTTCAAAGCAAGCTGGATCAGGCTGCAACACACCTTGAAAAGATAGTTGAAATAAACAGGTATAGCGCTGAAGTAGAGAAAGTTGATGTTTTAAAAAATCTGGCTCAGATATACCTTAAACGCGCTGAAAATAGTCGTGCCTTTGAAAAATATTATGAAATATTGAGAGACTATCCCAGTGATCCTGAAGCCCTTTATCATGTGGGGTTTATGTCATTGGGACAGGAATTATTTGACATAGCTTTTAGGTATCTTGATCTTCTTACAAAGCTTGAAAAGAAAAGGCTTGATGTGTTTTTTGGTGCTGGCATGGCTGCTCTTCAAAGTCAGCGAACTAATGAGGCATTGACTTTTTTTAAAGAAGCCCTTGTAATTGATCCCCTTTCAGAGATTGCAAATATTGCAATGGCCTTTACTTTAAACAAAAGAAAGGATTATAAAACAGCAACTAACTATGTAAAAATGGTTGTTGATAATAGCAAGGATACTGGAGCACTTTTTGTAGCAAAAAGACTATTGGCTATGCTTTATATTGATGCAAAGAAAACTCCTATGGCAATTAATCTGCTTGAAGATCTAAAGGAGAGCAGCCAGGAAAGTGCGTGGACAGAGGAGTTGAAGGTTGTATATTATGACCTGGGTTTTGCTTATCTTCTTGATGATAAAACAGCACAGGCATACGATTGCTGGAATCAGCTGTATCAGCTGGATAGAAAATTTCGGAATATTCAGGATCTTATTACAAGGCTTAGAAAGGAGATGGATGACAGGCCTGGTGCAAGGTTTGATGATATTAAATCAGTGTTAACAGAGATTGATGGATGGAAGAGCCGGTTTTTTCCTGAAAATTTTGTCTGGAATATATGCGGTCTTAAAAGCAGCTTTGATATAGATATTGAAGAAATTATTGCTCCTTTTAGACATGCAGCTGTATCGGATAAAAGATCTATGGAAGATTCTGCTGTAAAAAAAGTTAAAGGGGACGATGATTTAGATCAGTTTTATAAGCTTGATGTTGAAAGTTTTAGAAGGGTTGCATACAGGATTTGTGAAAAACTTGACCTTGTTATTGATGATATTCTTACAACCTATAAGGATGCTGATGGTGTTGATTTTATGGCTCATTTAAAGGAGAGCAGCAAAATAAAGGTTCTTGTTTGGGTCAGGAGATGGAAAGGGGCAAGTGTGGGGGAGATTCCTTTAAGAAATTTTGCTCAGGCAATAAATGATTTTAAGGCTCAACAGGGATATTTTATTGTAACATCACCACTTACAGGACCGGGTGAGGAGTCTCTTAAAAATCTGGACAAGGTTAGAGTAATTTATCCGGAAGAAGTTGCAAGTCTTATTAAAGGTATTATCTGACAGGGAAGGGCATAATAATTGGAACAGCTTGTTGTAGTAGATCAAATAGACTTGAATGATGAAAGTTTTAAAATCAGCAGAAACAGGCCACGTCCTGATCTTTATGATTCAATAAAAAAATACGGCATGCTTGAAAAGCCCTATGTTATAAAAAAAGAAAATAAGTATGTGCTGATGACATGCCATAATCGGGTTCGTATATGCTCAGAGCTTAATATTGAAAAAATTAAAGTGATTTTACTTCCTGCTCCTGATGGAGAAATTTTTTTTAATAATCTTGTATTAAAGCTGTTTCGCAATGGTGTTGGACCTTTGGGTCGTATAAAAATTTTAAACATAATTAAACAATACTTTAGTGACAATGAAATAATAACAGCAGCTGATTTGAGAAAAATCACAGGCCTTCCAAAGGAGTATTTACATGGAGAAAATGCAGGCAGGGCTGTGCTTTCCTTTCCAGCAGATTTGCTTGATTATATAGACGCTAAGGATATTAATTTTAAAACAATAAAGGATTTGGTATCTATTGATAAAAACGGGCTTGAATGGTTAAACAGCTGGGTTGGAGCCATGCAGATTGGGGTAAATTTTTTCAAAAGAATAACAGAGCATCTTTTTGATATATTCAGAATGGATAAAATAAATCAGCTGCCCCTACCTGGTGATGAGAAAATAAAAAGCGATGCTGATCTTTATGCAGAAATATTTCGTATAAGGTATCCAGAGTATAGCAATATAAATAAACAATCTCTGGAGTTGATTGATAAATTATCATCAAACATTCTGTCAGTTGATTTCCCTGATTTTTTAGAAAGGGATTATATTATGCTGAATTTTAAAATAAGCAAAAACAGCAGTGCACAGGAATGGAGAAAAGCTGCTGAAAATTTAAAGGATGAGTATATTAAGGGGCTGCTTGATCTGCTTTAAAAAAACAGCTTTTTAATGAAGTGTGTCATCCTTGTCGTCTTCATCTTCATCCTCAGCTTCATGGGGTGCTATGGGGTCGTTAATTCCTGGAAGTGCCATTATTACACTGTTAAAGATAAAGCCTGTTATTATAAATTTGGTAAGCTTTTCATTGTCTTTATATATTTCAAATAACTGCTGTGTAACATAAATAGAATTATCCATTATTTCCTGAAGAAATATATCCCTTTTTGAAGCAGTATTTTCCTGTGCAGCAAATTTTATTATGGATATTCTTCTTGATTCAGTAATAATTGCTTCAAGAAGGTTTTGGAAAAATCTGTCAAAATCTTCATTGTATTTAATTTCATAGCCACTAATAAGTTTAATCATTGTTTTTTAACTTGTTTTTGAATTTCCAGAAACTTATCCTTAAAAAGCCCCCCAAGGCTTGTTCCAGAGGCTTCACTGCTTTTAGACAAAAAGGCATTATAGTCCTTTTCCTCCTCTTTTTTTATGGCTCCTTTTTCGCTAAGTATGAGCTTTCGCAGGTTTTTATCAAAATCTTTTACTGATGCAGTAATTTCACTTCCTGTTCTATAGTTTTTTTGCATGTCAGATGATGTAAGCAATTCGCCCTTAGGAATAAATCCCAGCATCCCATTGTTAAGGCGGATTGATATTCCGCTGTTTTTAATATTTTCCACAATTCCCTTATGGACTTCTTTTGTAATATTATCATCTGCTGTGAGCCATGGATCAGCCTCATCTGTAATCAGCTCAAGAGATATTTTCTTTTCTTTTTCATTGATTTCTCTTATTTTTACATTTACTGAATCAGCAATTGCAAGTATTTCCTCTGGTTTGTTTATTTTCCTGGTTACACTCATTCTGGATATATGAAGAAAGCCATCAATTCCGGGTTCAAGCTCAATAAAGGCTCCCTGGGGAATGATTGCTGATACCTTCCCATTTATAGCCTGATTTTCCTTTAACTTATGCACAGTCCATGGTTCAGGAGTCATTTGTCGCAGGCTTAATGTTATTTTTTTTGCATTCCAGTTAATATCGATTATTTTAGCAGTAACAGTGTCTCCTGGTTTTTGTTTTATATCAGTCAGGTTTCTGCTCCAGCTTATTTCTGATTTAGGAACAAGCGCTTCAATACCACTCAGGTTTACAAAAAAACCAAAATCACGTATGGATGAAATTTCGCCACTTATAGTGTCACCAATACTAAGTGTTTCTTTTAATTCCATTTCAGCTTTTGCCTGAATTTCTT
>JBBAGC010000229.1:0-4394 GCA_041655115.1 Spirochaetota bacterium
ATCCGCTTCTTTCTTTATTTACAGGGGGCAGTTCAGTTATTACAATCTGTTTTTCAGGGGAGTAGTGCCAGGGCAGCTGTCCGGGTGCTTCAGGGATTTCCCCCTCTTTCCCTGTTGTTATTTTTACTTTTGCGTATTCTTCAATTTCTTCAACAGGTGTGCCCCCTGCCCGGAGAAGATAAATTCCGGAATCATCAATTTTAATTATTGTTGATTCTATGCCCAGAGAACAGGGACCACCATCAATTATTAAATCTATGTTATTTCCAAGCTGATTATTTACATGCTCTGCTGTTGTGGGGCTTAGGCATCCAAAACGGTTGGCACTTGGAGCTGCCACAGGTGTGTTAGCAGCTTTTATAAGTGAAAGAGCAACAGGATGTGAGGGGATCCTTACAGCAACAGTATTTAAGCCGGAAGTAACAATATCAGGAATAATATTTTTTTTCTCAAGAACAAGGGTCAATGGTCCAGGCCAGAAGTGTTCAGCAATTTTTTCTGTTTTTTTATCTATATTTTTGCAAAGCTTATCAAGTGTATTTATATCTGCAATATGTATAATAAGCGGATCAAAAAAGGGTCTTTTTTTTGCTTCAAAAATTCCTGCAACTGCTGATGGATTAAAAGCATCTGCCCCAAGGCCATATACTGTTTCAGTAGGGAAGGATACAAGCCCTCCATTTTTTATTATTTTTGCAGCTTTGGCAATTTGTTCAGGCGTTGCTTTTACAACAGGCATTATTATCTCCATTTTTAAGATATATTACATGGTTTAGTAAAGCCTGGCAGAGTCAATTTTTTTTTACGAATTATTGCTCTGACCCCATATCTTTGATTTTATTATTTTCAAAAATAGCTTGAAAAGACTTATGTTGGACTTATTTTGGCAGGTGCAATTTTATTTTAGTAATGCAGGTTGATTGAATGAAGAGTGTTCATGTGCTGATTTTATCTATATTTTTATCCATTGTTCCTCATGCATTAATTGCTGCAGGCCTTATGCATGGCAGTGGTAATCCTGCCTCAATAGGGAAAGGGGGCACTGGTGTTTCAGGTTTAGGAGCAGGCTATTTTAATATCAATCCGGCAGCTTTGGCAGCAGAGGAGAGATTTTATTTTAGCACAGGTTTTGGATCTTTGGACATGGATTATATTTTTTCAGATTCGATCTTTGCCTTTCCCACATCCTATGGAGTGATTGGAGGAAATTTTAAATACTTTGCCAATGATGATATTGATGAAAAATTTAAGAGCTATGGTTTTTCTATTGGAATGGGGAAAAATATAACTTCAAGGCTGATTTTTGGCATGGCTTTAAAGGGCATGCAGAGCGATTATAGTGGAGGCAACTTTTATACAGGTATAGGGCTTGGTGCTGCGTACAAACTAAAGGGTCAGAGCAGGCTTAGAGGTTTCGGGTTTTTCGATCCAGTTATAGGGGTGTCATCTGACCTGGGATATTTTTCAGATAAAAGCACGGACCTGAATTCTGTAAACGGAGGCTATAGCTTTGCTTTTTATAAAAATGATTTTTCTACATTGAAATTTTATAATGATCTGTCTGTAATTGACAGGTTTAAAAGCTGGCCTCTTAAGTTTGGGCTGGAATCTTTGTTTATGGATAAATTTATAATTCGCGGTGGAGCTGTTTTCCCCCAAAAGTATGATTACATGTCATGGTCAGCAGGTGCTGGATATATTTTTACAGGGGCTCACTATAATGCTTCTTTGGATTATTCTTTTACATATTCAAAGGAAAAAGGTGTAAGCCATTTTGCAGGGATTTCATTAAACTACGGCACCCTTGATGTTGATCCTCCTAAAACATTTATTAAACCGGATTTGAACTATATATCCCCTAATTATGATGGCAATCAGGATTATTTAATTTTTTCTACAGAGGTAGAGGACAAGAGCCTTATTAAGGGCTGGAGACTGGAGATTCTAAATGAAGATGATTTTGTGGTAAGGGAGTTTCGTATAAGAGAAAGAGACATAGAGGAAAAGCTGACTCCTGGTTCCTTTTTTACCAGGCTTATAAGCAGGAAGGAATCAATGGTTGTTCCTACAGGAATATTTTGGGATGGGAGTGATGGAAAGGGGAATATTCTGCCTGATGGAAATTATAAATATTATTTTTATGCCTGGGATTCCAGGGAAAACATCTCCCCTGTTAAAACAGGCCTTGTTGTAATAGACACAGTGTCTCCTGAAGTTTCCCTTAAACCAAGGTCATATATTTTCTCTCCTAATGATGATGGCAACCTGGATTTTTTAATTATTGATCAGCATATTAAAACTGACCCTGGTGATCTCTGGTTTGCATCTATTAAAAATTCACAGGGCAATGAGGTTGTGTCATATAAATGGGAGGGGATAGATGTGCCTGCACAATTTCAATGGGATGGCAGGGATGATAGAGGGAATCTCCAGCCTGATGGTCTTTACTATTATTCTATTTCCTCAAGGGATAAAGCAGGAAACAGTGCTACAAGTGAGGTAAAGGAAATAACACTCACAACGCAGATGGAGATAGCGGATATACGGTTATCCGAAGAGTATTTTTCTTACAGGAACAGCAAATTAAAGGGGCTTCGTTTTTTTCCTGATCTGTCAGAGAAAGATGGGCTTGCAAGATGGGAAATAGAAATTTCTCATGCTGGCGGAACAGTGGTTAAAAATATTTCAGGTGCAGAAAATCTCCCTGCCTTTGTTGACTGGGACTGTCTGGATGATGAGGCCAAGGCGCTTCCTGATGGAGAATTTTTTGTAAAATTTAAGGCCTGGTTTATAAGTGGTAATAATCCTGAATCCTTTGGTAAAAAAATAATTTTTGATAGCACTCCGCCTCTGGTTTCTATTTCACATGAACCGGAACTTTTTTCTCCTGACAATGATGGGGAGAATGATTTGCTTGTTATAAAAATTATATCTTCTGATAATAGCGGAATTAAAGGGTGGGATCTGAAAATTTTTAATGAAAGCGGAGTGCTCTTTAAATCATTTTCAGGTAGTGGCGCGCCACCAAAAGAAATAGTCTGGGATGGTATAGGTGATTCCGAGGAGCTGGTTGAATCAGCATCTGATTATATAATGGAGCTGGTCTGTTTTGATTTTGCCGGAAACCTGTCCGATAAGGCTGTTGATAAACTGTTAGTGGATATTCTTGTTGTTGTAACTGAAAGAGGGCTTAAAATGCGTATAAGCAATATTGAGTTTGCCTTTGGAAGTGCAGCATTGGGAACAAGGGGAAAGAAGATCCTTGATAGGGTTGCTGTTATTCTTGAAAAGTACAGCCGTTACAATGTTGTTGTTGAGGGTCATACTGATGATGTTGGAACTGTTGATTATAATCAGAAGCTTTCAGAGCAAAGGGCTGTGTCAGTAAGGGATTATCTGGTTAAGCAGGGTGTGGATATTTCAAGATTACAATATGAGGGTTTTGGGGAAAGTATGCCTTTTTACCCTAATACAAATGAGGAGAACAGAAGGAGAAACCGGAGAGTGGAATTTCTTTTGTTAAAGAAACAGGATTAGGGAATGAATATTTTTTTTACAGATCTTGACGGAACTCTGCTTGACCATGACACTTATAGCTTAGATGACTCTTTTGAAGGTGTTGAACTTCTTAAAAAAGCAGGCATACCTCTTGTTCCTGTTACAAGTAAAACATTTGATGAAGTGTGCGAATTAATGGATTTTCTGGATCTTAAAAGTCCATTTGTTTTTGAAAATGGTGCAGGCATGGGAATCTATTCTGAAAAAAGTGGATATGAATATATTCTGCAAAGTCCGGGCATTGGGTTTTTAAAGGGGCTAATTCCCCTGGTTTCAAAATTTTTTAGCAGCAATATAAATATTCTTAATTTTGTTTCTCCTGAAAAATTTAGTGCTCTTTCAGGTCTTGGATTGGAGAGTTCAAGGCTTGCTTTAAAAAGAAAGGGCTCTCTGCTTTTTTTACCTGCAAAAAAAGCAGAGGTTGATATGGACATGCTGGAAGAGCTTAATATGACCTTGTCTTCCTATGGGGCTAAGGTTACAAAGGGAGGAAGATTTTATCATTTAATTCCTATTGATTGTGGCAAGGATTATGGCATAAGAAAAACTATTGAATTTTACAAAAATAATAAAAAAACCATAGGGGCAACAGGGGCTGTTGGGGATACATATAATGATATTCCCATGCTGAAAGAGGTTGACTATCCTTATATTGTAAAAAAAATTGACGAAACCTGGATTGATACAAAATTAAAAGTTATCAGGATAAAAGGTACAGGGCCTTTGGGATTTACAGAAGCAGTAAAAGATTTTTTAATCAGGGTGTCAGGATAAAATGGAACAGTTAAAGGAGCTTTTATATTTAACAGGCGAGTTGTTTGTGCGCCTTGTGAACA
>JBBAGC010000230.1:0-4376 GCA_041655115.1 Spirochaetota bacterium
CTTATATTTTGTCATTGCAGTGAAATCAGCGTGTCCAGGCCTGGGCGTGTCCCTGAACCTGTCATAGTCGCGAGACCTGGTATTGCTGTTTCTGAAAAGAATGGTTATGGGCGCCCCTGTGGTTTTGTTGTTATATATGCCACTTAAAATTTCAGGAATGTCGCTTTCCTGGCGCGGTGTTGTTCCCCTGGCGCCTGACCTTCTCCTTGCCAGATCAGGTTCCATGTCATCTGTGGAAAATTCAATTCCAGGAGGTACTCCATCAATTATAATCCCTATGCCACTTCCATGGGATTCACCAAAAATTGACAGCCTGAAAATAGTTCCAAAACTGTTCATTGTATTTTAACTCCTGCTTTTATTATTTCATCAAAAAATTGAGGATAGGATTTATTTACAGCCTCAGAATTTTCTATGGAAACAGGTCCTGTAGCCCCAAGTGCTGCAATTGCACATGCCATTGCTATTCTATGGTCTCCTCTTGAGTTAGTGTCTCCTCCATGGATGTTTGATCTGTTTATTATCATGGAATCATCCTGCTCAAAAATATCCCCGCCTATTGCAGATAGCTCCTCTCTTATTGTGATAGCCCTGTTTGTTTCCTTGTGTTTAAGCCTGTGCAGCCCTTTTATTTCAGTATAGCCTTTGCAAAAAAGGGACAGGGCAGCAAGGGGAGGAAAAAGGTCAGGGCATCCTGTTGCATCAAAGGTAAACCCTTTGAGGCTGCTTTTTTTTACTGTGATTGAATCATTGCTTATAATTAAATCAGCTCCTGCTGAGTTGAGTGCATCAAGTATTGCCATGTCAGGTTGAACAGACCTGGTATTAAGGCCTGTGATTTTTATATCTCCATTGATTGCACCTGCACAAAGGAGGAATGCTGCGCTGCTCCAGTCTGCTTCTATTTCAATTAGAGCTGGCTTGTATTTTTGTGAGCCTTTAATGCGAAATTCCTTATAGTCCATGTTTTCCACTTCAATGGAAAAGGCCTTGAGCATCTTTATTGTCATATCTATGTAGCGTTTGCTTGTGAGGTTTTTAACCCTGATTGTACTGTCTTTAACAGCAGCAGGAAGGGCCATTAAAAGCCCTGTAAGGGACTGTGAGCTTATGCTGCCATCAATTTCAGTTTCTCCACCTTCAAGCTTTGTTGATACTGTAACAGGAGCAAAACCTCTGTTTGAAGAAACTGTTGCACCCAGATTTGCCAGCTCTTTTTCTATAAGGGACACAGGGCGTTTAAGGAGGGTGCCTTTCCCATTAAGAGTTAAGGGTTTTCCAGACAGTGCTGCTATGGGTGTGAACATGCGAATAGCAAGGCCTGATTCTCCGCAAAAAAGGTTTTCATCTTTTATATCAAGGCCTCCCTTTATTATTACAAGCTCGGAACTTTTTTTGACCTTTGCTCCCATTTTTTTTATCATATCAAGTGCTGCTATTGAATCATCACTAAAGCATGGATTTAAAATAAGGCTTTCCCCTGTTGCAAGAAGCGCAGCAGCAACAGCTCTTTGCATTTCACTTTTTGATGGAGGTGCCTTTATGGTTCCTTTTATTTTAGAGGGATAAACGTATCTCTTCATTTATAAGCTCCGCAATTTTTTCAGGTTCATGGTCAGATGATAATACTATTTCACATGTTTCAGCATATAGGTCTTTTCTTTTGTTAAAGAGCTCCCGGGCTGATAAAAGGGGATTTTCGGTTTTCAGCAAAGGTCTGGAGCCGTCATTTATTCTTTTAATGGAATTTTCCATGCTTGTGTAAAGCCAGAAACAGGTGGTTGAGGTTTTCAAAAATTCTCTATTCTCTTTGTCTAAAATTACACCACCGCCACAGGATAGAACAATTTTATTTTTACCTTTAATAGAAAGGAGAATTTTTTTCTCCATGCTGCGAAAAGCCTCTTCACCTTTTTTTGTGAAGATCTCTTCAATAGACATTGAGGCAGCTTTTTCAATTTCTGCGTCTGTGTCTATGAATTTATATCCAAGGGATTTTGCAAGCAAGGAAGCCACTGTGGTTTTGCCACTTCCCATAAATCCTATAATGGAAATAATTTCTTTTATTTTATTTTCCTTGCTGTGTGATATTTTCATTTCCGAATAGTCAGGTTTTAATCCTGTAAAATATTCACATGCTGGTATTGCCTGATTTTTAAGCCATTCTTCTCCATCAATAAATATGAGGCCTTTATTTTTTGCTGTTTCTTTATAAAAGGAATTTTTATATGATGCATCAAAAATTATGGAGCCCTCTTCCATAGAGGATATGTCAATAGCCCCTGCTTCATGGGGCAGGGTTATTACTGTTATTTGAGATTCTTTAAGATATTTTTGCAGATTATCCACTGAGCTATATTCAGCTCCAGTAAGTGTTGCAGCGTTTTTTGCCTTTTCCAGAGTGCGATTGATTATAGTTACATGAGCGCCTTCTTTTGTCAGGCCATAGGCAGCTGAAATTCCAGCACCGCCTGCACCTATAACAAGTGTTCTTTTCCCTTTCAGGTTTTCTCTATGTTTTTTTAAGGATTCTGTAACACCATAATGGTCTGTGTTGTAGGAATAAATTTTGTGTTTATCCTTTATTATTGTATTAAGGCTGCCTGTTTTAATTACATCATCATCTGGGTTTGAAACAAGCGGTACCATGCTGTTTTTAAATGGAGCTGTAATATTAATTCCTGTAAAATTTAGTTCATTAAAGAGCTTCATTACATCCTCAGGTGATGAAGCAGCAATTTTTAGGTAGCGGGCATTTATACCTTTTTCTTTAAAGAACCGATTAAACATATCAGGACTTTTGCTGTGCATTACAGGATTTCCTGCTACTCCAAAGAGTTTAATTTCTTTATTCATCAGCTTTCCTGTATCATTTTTATTATTGATTCAAGTTTATCTGCTTCGATTTGTCCGGGTGCTGTTTGTTTGTTTTTTTCAAGGGAGGCATATGTAAATGGCGCACCAAGGAGCGGTGCTGCTATTCGTGTTATTTTTCCTGCATCACCCATGCCCAGGGATATAAGGGGTTTGCCAAAGCTATACAGGGCAAGGATACGTGCAGCATCTTCAGCATTGTTGGTTTGGCATGCAATTTTTGCAATATTAGCGCCGCTTTCAAAACACCAGTTTAAAATCTGTTCAAGTTCTCTTATTACAGGTGTTTTTTCAAAATCGTGGTATGATATAATTACAGTGGATTTATTTTTTTTGGCTATTTTAATAATTTCATTTTTAAAATCATCGCTGTTTTCAACTTCAATGTCAACCATGGATGCGCCATTTTTAATCGCTTCTATTAAAATATCTTTTCTTTCATTTTCATTTGTTTTTTTATTTTGTCTGTATGTAACAATAGTTTTTGTTCTGGTTGAAAAGAGCCTTTTAATGTCTTTTTTGTCAAAATTTATTCTGTCCAATCTTAGCTCTGCGAGATTGACCTTTGAAAGAATATCCATGGCTTCATCTGCTGAAACATCAGCAATGCTTAAACATACCATTATATGGCCTCCGAATATAAATTTTCTGCAATAAGCTTTTCCAGATTTTTCAAAGGAATATTTTTTATTACAGGATTACCTGCTGATTCAAGGAGAACAAAGTTTACTGAATTGCCCTGCTTTTTTTTGTCTACTGCAATGGCTTTAGTGAGTTTAGGAATATCATCTGCCCCATTAATGCTTTTAAGGCCTGATGGGAGGCCAAAATATTCAAGTAAGGATTTTATTTTTTCCCCTTCACCTTTATTCATTAAGCCCATGGATGAGGAGAGATCGCATATAAAACCAATGCCTGCAGAAATTGCATATCCATGATTTATGCCTGTTGTTTTTTCTATTGCATGTCCCATGGTGTGTCCCAGGTTGAGGATTCTTCTTAGGCTGTTTTCCTTTTCATCTTTTTCAACAATTGCAGCTTTGAATTTTACACACCTTAGTATGGATTCGTGTAGAGCCTCTTTGTCCCTGTTGAGAATTTTGTCCCTTTGATTAAAAATATATTCAAGAAATTCGCTGCTGTCAAGGATGGCTGTTTTAACAAGCTCGGCAATCCCGTTTATATATTCATAATCAGGGAGTGTGGAAAGCATTTCATGATCGCATATTACAAATTCAGGCTGGTTAAAAACACCCAGCATATTTTTTAAGCCTTGCAGATTAACGCCGTTTTTCCCTCCCACACTTGCATCAACCTGTAACAAAAGGGATGTTGAAATAAATCCGAATTTTATTCCACGCATATAAACTGATGCTGTAAAGCCTGCAATGTCGCTTACTATTCCTCCTCCTATTCCCAGGATAAAGCTGTTTCTGTCTGCACCATGGTTTACAAGCTCAAGTGCAATTTTTTCAACTGTGGAAAAATTTTTAATCGCTTCA
>JBBAGC010000231.1:0-4373 GCA_041655115.1 Spirochaetota bacterium
GAATATTCTGGTTTTTTTTATAGCAGATTTTCCTACTGGAGGAAATTCAGATGTATCATCGCTGTGTAGAATATCCTTAATGGTCATGTTTTTTATCATATCTCTTGTTAGCCCAAAGGTTTCCAGCCCTGACATGTTAATATAGTCTATGCGATAGTTTTGACCGTATATTATTATTATATCTTTTGCGTTTTCAGCAACAAGCCTGTATTTTTCTTCACTTGCCATAAGTGCATGCTGAGCCTGCTTTTCGCCTGTAATATCATTGAAAAAAAGAAGTACTGCAGGTTTATTCCCCCATATTGTGAGAACAGAATTAATCTGGAACCATCTTTCATTGGAATCTGTATCTATAATTTTTACAGGGGGCATAACAGGAGACATGGAATTTGTCTGGTTATCATCAAGGCGGTAATTATACTCCTCCTGTACCACTTTTCTAAAGTCCTGGTGTACAAGCTTGTAAAATTTTTTATTGAGTACCTGTTCTTCGTTGTAGCCTGTTATTTCACACAGCTTGGGGTTTACGTATCTTACCTGTTCGTCCTGAATTATGGCTATTGCCTCCTTGGTGTTTTCAACAAGGAGTCTGTAGTTTTGCTGTGTTGCAGCTAAAATTTCCTCAGCTCTCTGGATTTCAGTAAGATCGATTAAGGAGGCAACGCTCTTTTTTGAATCAGGCAGATATGATATTGTCATAAAAACATTATGGTATTTTCCAAATTTATCTATAATTTTGAATTCAAGACCCAGGGGCGTGTTTATGCTTTTATTTCTCATTATATTGTTGTTTTTAAGCAGAGCCTGATCCTCTGGTGCAATGAATTCGGTCCATTTTTTTATTCCTTCAACTTCATTTTTATGAAAGCCTGATATTTTTTCACAATCACCATTTACCTGGGAAATAGTTTTATCCTCTTCAATAAATATTATTGCAGTGCCTGTGGATTCAAATAGCTGTTTATTGTCATCATCTGCTTTCCTGAGTCTTTCTTCTGCTCTTTTTCGTTTTGAAATATCACGCATAAAAGCCTGAATGCCATGTTGCCCATTAAAATTAAAATAAGTGGATGAAATTTCAATATCAACCATATGCCCGTCAAGTGCTATGATTTTATCTTCAGTGGAAATATAGGTTTTTTTGTTATTAATTATTAAATCTATTGCTTTTTTCAGGGATTGATGGCTTTTTTCAGGGATAAAATTCCATATACTTTTACCTATAATATCCTTGGATGAGCTTGCACGAAATAGATTTAATCCGGTTTTATTTGCAAATATAATCTTGTCGTCAATATAAACAAATATGGCATCAGGTGATGAATGCACTAAATCCTTGAAGTTTTTTTCAGTAAGGGTGTATAGGTTATTTTCGTAACTTTTTATGGTTCCATGGTTTATGTCAGGTTCAGATTTTAGCATGATTAATTTTTATATCAGGATATGAATTAAGTCAAGCGAATCACAGACTCTTATGAGTGCAGCTATGTTTTTTTTGATTGGAAGATGTTGTATTTTTTATCAAAAATATGGCGGTTCAGTCAATATTATTAAACAGCGCTTTCTCCATCCTTTAGCCGTGTTTTTTCTTTAAAATATTCATTTGCTCCCTTTGATGTTACATAGCAGGCACTCCCTATTGAGATGTTGTCACCAAGGTGTATGTCCCCTCCCAAAAGTGTAAGGCTTGAATTAAGCAGATCAGGGAAGTCTATGTTTTTTATAAGTTTTTCATCTGAGCCTATTTTGCATCCTTTTCCAATGCCCTTATCTTCAAGGTCAGGGTTTGCCTCATCAACTATGGTGTTTATTATTACAGATTTTTCTCCTACTTTAACATATGGCAGTATGATCGAGTCTTTTACAATAGCATCCTTTTGTATTTCAACTCCAGGAAATATTATGGAGTTTTCAACTTTGCCATTGATGTAGCAATAATCTGACAAAAAAGAGTTTTTAACATGTGCTTTTTCATCAAGAAGGGCATAACCTTTTGCTTTAATTCCGCTTTCAATAAATTTATCTTTGTAAAGCATATTGGATATTTCCGGATTCCATATAATTTCCCTGTTAAGATTATAATATTCATTAATACTGTTTATTGGCCAGTAAAGGGCTTTTTTTGTTGATATGCTTACCCCATTATGAATTATTCTGTTGATTATCATTTCAAAAAAATTGGGTGCTTTATGCCCTTCTTTTATGGCTTTTTTTATAACAGAAGTAAGAGAGCGCTTGTTGGTTATAAGTATTTTATGAGCCATTGAAGGCCTTCCATTTATTATGAGCTTGTAAAGAATTGATTTTTTTTTGGAAGAGGGAAATTTTTTCACAAGCCCGGAGAAATCAATAATTGAGGGATTGTCTCCATTGTATATAATAAAATTTGTTGAAGGATTTTTTATAATGGTTTCATTTACAGCTTCCAGATTGGATTCATCTAAAAGAAAGGTTTCTATACTGTGCCTGTCTGGCTGGCTTTCGTCATTTTTATACTCTGCAAGATATTTTTCAAGCCCATCACTATGGTTGTTATAAATTATAGTGTTGTTAGCCCCAGAGGAGACTGAATTCCGTATTGTAAAGTCAATAATTCTGAATTTTCCCCCTATGGGAAGCATGTACCTTGATCGATCTTTTGTAAGAGAAAGGAGAACATCATTTTTTTGTGCAGGATAAGAAATTATTGTAAAACCGCTCATTTTGCCTTTCCGGAAAATTTTAATGAATTTTTTTAAAACTAATCAGGCATTTTTTATTTGAACCCGTCAAATCATTTTATAGGTATATGGGTTTTTTACAGATGATTTTTTAATGTTTATGAAATATGTAGTTACAATCAGAAAGATTATGGAACATGACTTTTTTATTTCTTATATGGAGGTGTGTTAAGAAATTCTTCAAAAAGGTCATTGTCCAATGCAAGGAGCCGTTCTTTTATCTGTCCTGAATTTTCAAAATTAATGTTCTGGTGAATGTAATAATCAAAGAGCCATAAGTATTTATTAAGCATGCGGGGAAGAATATTCGTAGATTCAATTTCTTCTTTGTTAAGCTTTACATAATTTTTTTCCAGGCTTAAAAGCTCGTTTTTTAGCATGTCTATCTGATGCTTGCTTATGTTGCGCCTTACATAGAAAATATCTGTTATAAATCCATAAACAGGCAACCATTCTCTTATGTCTCTGTAGGTTTTACCGCTTTTTTTTATGACATTTATTATATCATTAATAGGCTTAACATTAATAAGGGAAAGATCCAGTTGGGATGGATCTATGAGAAAGGCTTCTTTAAAAAAGAGAAGGGATTTAGGTATATCATCAAGATGATAGTATGATGCGCCAAGTATAAACATCATTCTGGCATTAGCAGAGTAGGAATTGCGCGCATGTTCCAGTGTTTCCACTGCAAGTTTATGTTCAGAAAGCCTTAAAAAGCATTCTCCCAGGTTGATCAACAGTTCAAGCCTGCTTCCGGTTCCTTCATTTCTCTGAAAGGCTATTTTGTAGTTTTCAGATGCCCGGAAAAATATAAATCTCATTGCTGATTTATAGGCAGAGGAGCTTTGCATATTTTTTGAAGAAGCGTAATCATCAAAAATAGCCCACTCCTCCATAAGGAAGTCAGCTGTGGTTTTGCCCTGTTCGGTTTTTCTTATGTCCTTTTCCCTGTTATGCCAAAACTTGGCAGTTCTATATGCTTCAACAAGCCCTGGATAATCCGGGTTAAGGTTCATAAGCTTATCCAGTTTTTTTATAGCTTCTTTGAAATTCCCTTCTGAAATAAGCTGGTATATTTCACCATTCTCTTGCAGCATAGGGTCATCGGAAAAAGTCATTTGTCCGTTTTTATCCATATTCTTAATATCAGATGTCTGTTATTTTGCCGTTTATACCTGGCAAAGGGTTGGAAGTAATTATAATTATTTGTTTTTCAGTAAAGAGTTCAAGCACATTTTTTATCTTTTTTACACTGGTGTTATTTTTTGCAGATTCACTTTGCAGAGAAATAACAAGCGGAGGTAAAAAATCACTGCTTTCTGTATTTTCCTGTATTGCGTAAATTATAGCTGCTTTAATAAGTGCAGGAGAGATTTCATTTAAAGGGCTAATGCTTTCACCCTTTGTCAGCAGGTGATGCAGCGCTTTCTTTTGTTCGTTTTTCAGGGTTATGCCAGTATCCTTTGATGCGATTTTTTCAATAGTTTGCCATGTTAAGTCAGCTAATGTTTCCAGCTTTGTACTGACCCAGTTTTTTGCAGATTCTGCAGTTATATCGTCTATATATTTTATGGCATTTTTTTCTTCTTCTATGTTTTTAATTGCTTCATCTGTTTCTGAAATCTGGGTTTCAAAGGAGCTTTCGGAATTATC
>JBBAGC010000232.1:0-4371 GCA_041655115.1 Spirochaetota bacterium
TCATGGAATTAAGATTCAAATGCTGTTCCTTGGCCATTTTAATTGAAACAGGTTCAAAATCATCTGTCTGATAAAGACAGCACATGGCTTTACCACAGGGGCCATAACCACCAACAAGCCTTGCCTCATCACGAACTCCAATCTGACGCATTTCAATACGAGTCCTGAAAACAGCAGCAAGCTCCCTTACCAGCTCTCTAAAATCTATGCGATTTTCAGCTACAAAATAAAATATAATTTTTGTTTTATCAAAAAGACACTTAACAGCAACAAGTTTCATGTCCAGTTTTTTTGCCTTTGATTTTTCCCTGCATATGGCAAAGGCTTTATTTTCAATGCTTACAAGCTCATTTATTCTTTCATCATCTGCATCACTGGCCTTTCTTATTACCTTGCCAGATACAGCAATCTCGGAACCGCTTTTCTGTTTAAAAACCTGTACAACCTTTCCTATATCAATACCATGGTCAATCTCAACAATACAGCTGGATTTAGGTTTAATAAAAATATTATTTGTTTCAACATAATATATCTGATAGCTATTACGTAATTTTACGCCTGTAATCTCCATTAATTTCCTCTTTTATTCACAGTCAAAAATAATCACTGCTTTCAATAAATGTCTCATTATTGCTATTAAAGGAATAAAGCATTCCTTTTAAAGAATTTTTAACATTCAAATTATTATTAAGCCCTTTTTTTGCAGAAAGAAGAAGCCTAATAACGCCTTTCAGCTTATCTTCAGAGTCAATATATATATCATCTGGCAATAGCTTTGCATCAGAAATATACTGCTCTTTAAGCATATAGCTGAAAATATTAATCAGCACAGTCAAGAGTATTTGATTTTCAGATTCATTTATAGAATTTGATATGTCAAAATAATTACTCTTCCCATTTATAACTTCTGTGATTGATCTGCATATATCCAGTGCAGCATCAACTGCTCCAGCACCATTTAAATAAATCGCAGTTTCAACTGACCCTCCGGAAATTGCAGAAATTAACCTGTTTTTATCAAATCCCGGATAAATACCTTCTATTATATCCAAAACATCTTCATCAGATAAAGGATTAAATGTAATCTCAAGACACCTGGAAACTATTGTTGGAAGAATAATTGAACTGCTTTCAGCAACAAGAACAATACAGGTTCCTGAAGGTGGCTCCTCTATTGTTTTAAGCAAGGCGTTTTGGCCAGTTTCTGAAATTGTATCAACACCATCAATAATAATTCCATAATCTCCGCTTATTGAACTTCTGCCAAGTTTATCTATAAGCCATCTCACTGTGCCTGGAGAAGCTTTATCACGCTCACCAACAGGAATTTTACCCTTATCGTCTTTTAGCAGTGAAAGATAATCAGGAAATGATCCTGCCTTTATCTGCATACATGTATTACATTCCAGGCAGGGCGCAGATTGATTTTTACAAAAAATCGATCCCAAAAATCTTTCTGCAATGAGCCTTTTACCTATGCCTGCAGGACCGGAAAAAAGAAGAGCCTGGGGATAAGTGCCTTCCCTGACCAGAGTATTGATATACCTCAACTGCCTGTGGTGCCCTTTAATACCGGCAAGATTTAATTCAGTCATTATTTAAAAATATCCACAATATCAATAGATAAGATCAAACACAAGCCCTCTGATCTCTTCTATTGTTTTCAAAAGATTAAAAGCATCGCTTGATCTGGTTACCATTTGTGAAAGCTTGATAAGATTCTCATCAATTTTATCAATAACAGATTTTTCAGCCCTGCCAAGTCTTTTATCTCTGCTTGTCTGCTCAAGCGATCGATTTTCAAAACCCTTTTCAAGGATCATCTTTAATATCTTTTTCACAAGAGATTTGTATCTTTCAAGTTCATAATGAGACTGCTGATCAAGGAACCTCTTTTCCTGTTCTTTAAGATCATCAAGGAGCTCTTCAATACTTCCATAATATTCGGTTTGCACAGTTTTCACAAGCTCTGAGGCAAATGAAGATGAAACAGAACCCACACCTGTCTTTTTATTGGACTTTGTGCCACCTTTGGCCTGTCGCCTCATATTTGTTTTTTGAATCTCAATCATTTAATAATCCCTATACCCCCGGGGTTTTATTTATAATGCAGTTCCCATCAAACTTGACCCCTTCCTCCATTACCAGGCTTGGAGTAATAATATTTCCCTTAATATCACCAGTAGAAAGAAGAATAATCCTTTCTGTAGCATAGATATTTCCAGAAACCTTGCCACCAACAACAACAAGACGAGCCTTAATGTCTGTAACTGCATCTCCTGTTTGTCCCACAAGCACCTTACCGTGGGTATCTATTGTACCCTGAAACTTGCCGTCAATACGCAACAGGCCGTTTATTTTGAATTCACCTTTAAATTCAGAACCTGACCCTATTATACTATTTACTATATTATCTTCATCTATCCTGTTATTTTTTGACATTCCTATTTCTCAACATATTATTTTCATCTTACGGCAGAATATTCACTCTTGCCATCATTTCAAGCATATTTTTACTCTAATTTAAAAACAGTTATAATTCCTGAACATCTTTTTTTTTCTTGAATCATTTTCAGTCTCTTTTATATTGAACTGATGAGCTATATATCAGGAGAAATGATAATGAAAAAAATTGCACCCCTATTTCTGTTGTTGCTGACGCTTCAGGCTTGTGCTACTTCAACAATTTTTAGAGACAAAATTACCATGGAACAGCTTTTGGAATCCAAAACAAATATTGATGCTACTAATAATGTGGCAAAACAGCTTTTATTAAAAGAAGAACTTACAAATAAAATAATTGTTTTAAATAATTTAGAAGTAAAAGATGTAGTAACCTCATCAAATGTTGATTATGATTTTTGCGCCCTTTCTGACATTAAAACAGAAAAAGGGACTATTGAGCTTTACATATATACAAAAAATATTCGAGCCTTGTCACAATTAGAAAAGGGTAAATCCTCCATTGATGTTACTGGTGAATTAAGCAGATTTTTTGAAACTCTGGACAACTATTATCTTAAGATTGAAATAATCAACAGCAAAATCAAAATACTTAAACCAGAACCTTCTGAAGAGCAAACTCTTCAGAAATAGGAATTTATTCCAATAAAACCGTAACAGGAAAAAAGATGAAGCTATTTAAAAAAACAGCTATTATATCAGCAGTTCTGATTGCAATTATTCTTCTTGTTGCTGCTGGAGTTTTCATCTCCCTGTTGCTGATAAAGCTTCCCTACAATGTTCAGGAAAAAGCTTTTATTTCAGATAAAATAACAATATCCAGAAATTCCAAAGGCTTCTCCACAATAGAAGGAACAAACAGAGAAGATCTTTTCTTTGCTCTTGGCTATGTCCACGCCAAAGATCAGCTTAACATTATGGAGTATCAAAGAGGTATTGCAACCGGATATGCCCAAATATTTGCTCCTGGCAGTGCAGATTATCTCAACAGACTTGCTGCTCTTATTGGATTTAAAAAAGAAGCCTTTTCAATATTATCACAAATGGACGAAAAAGAAATTGCATCTTTAACCTCATACTGTGGAGGAGTTAATTTTATTAGAAAAAGTTTTTCAGGCGTGGAAAAACTGGAACAGGACTGGGAACCGGCAGATGTAATAGCACTGCTCATAATGCGCGAATGGATCAATTCATACCTGAATAATATTGAACTTATGATCAATGTTAATGAATCAATAACTGCAGGTGCTCAAAAAAAATTCAGGAACCAGAAATATATTCGTTACTACAGCTCTGATCAGCTTAAACATATTGAAACAATACATGCAATCAAAGATCTTCTTGAAAAACATATAGGTATCTTTAACAGAGGACACTCTGTATATATTGCGGAAAATCTCCACATTTCTCCATCAGGGGATAGTACAGTTTTCAGTCACCTTGATTCTATTTCCACTTACCCTTCCTGGTATCCTGTAAAAATTAAACTTGGCTCAAAGGAAGTTTTTGCTGTAACATGCACAGGCATGCCATTTTTATTCTCGTTCAGAAAAGACGATTCGTTTTTTTATCACTTCAACATCAATGCAGATACACAGGATTTTTTTATCATTGAAACAGCCATGCGTGATAATGACCCTGTTTACAGATCATCAGGAACTTTAAAAAAATTTGAAACAATATTAAATCCGGCATTTTCCGGCAATCCTGAAACATTACCAACACTTCGCATTACTGACAAAGGCCCTGTTCTTAATGATATTTTTAGCACCAGCAGCAATAATAATTCAATAATAGCATTAAACTTTATACTCCCTGATATAAAATATATAAAACTGCTTTTAAATATTCCATTTGAGGATAATTACAATAAACTGTCTTCAAATATTCAGCAGATAAAAGCTTCTC
>JBBAGC010000233.1:0-4346 GCA_041655115.1 Spirochaetota bacterium
ATGCCAGCAGGAACCTCTTTTTACAGGTGAAAGATCAGAATACCTTCTGTCCTCTATGCGTCCCAGATAGGTGTTCTGTTTTTGAAGAATTATGGGAACCTTATGTCCTTCCCAGAAATCGTAATATCTGTCAAGGTATGATTTTTGGCTGGTTTCTTTTTCAAGTGTATCTGTTTCATTGATTTTCATAATCTGGATGAAAATCCGGTTTTCGTCTTTATTAAATTCCAAAAGAGAAAGTATGTTTTCAAGAAGAGTATCAAAGTGATCTTTGCCGTGTAAAGATTCATAGGATTTTTTATCAAGGCTGTTGTTGTTAATTATAACTTTTATTTTTGAGCTTTCAGGTTTTGATAAAAATGATTTAAAATTGATGTCAGCCTTAATTCCATTGGTTTCAATTATAAGCATTTCAGCTAAAGGCTCATTTATGACCATTTCCATAAAGGAGTAGAATTCAGGGTGATCCATGGGTTCACCTGAGCCGCCAAAACAAACTGTATAAGGAAGATTAAAATCCCTTAGATCTGAAATTATTTTTTCCAGTGTTGCCCTGCTCATGTGGGAGTGAGGATTTTGCAGGGATTTTCTGTAACAGAAAATACAGTCAAGGGAGCACTCTCCTGTTATTTCAATTTCAACATATGAAGGCCCTGTATAAAGAACTTCGGGATTATTATCAATTATTGATTTAATTTCTCTGTAAGCAGGTATGCCCTTATTTAAGGAATATATGTTTTCCAGTATTTTTTTTTCACGGTATGATGAAGTACGAAAACTTAGTCTTTTATCCCTTATATCAGGGTCTTTGTAATAAAGCTCAACGTCAAAGTGGTTGATATTTGCCCTTACTACCTGGTTTAAAGGGAGGGTTTTTTCAGATGTTTCCGGGAGTTGCACCATAAGATCTTTGGAAATTATTTCACAGGAAAATCCTTCTGGGAGATTTTCTGAGAAGGTAAATTCTGCAAGATAGGTTTTGTGAAGTTCGCAGATCTCTTTTATTATTTCAGGGTCAATAAAGGGGGAATCAGCTTTGATTAGGGATATATGGGAGGAACCGGTTTTTTCAAAAAGATTTTTCCAGAATTGCAGATCATCTGCACCGTTGCGTATTAAGATTTCAGGATAATCGCGTAGTTTTCCTGAGTACTCAGCAGGTGCTGAAAAAAATATTTTTGAGTCCGGAAATTCAGGAGCAAGGCTGGATTTTATCAGTTCAGGAATAAAATGCTTTTCTAAATATAGTTCCTTATCTGAAATGTTTTCATCGAGAAATATCAGAAAATCTATGTTTTCTTTGTTCATAGTTTACTCCCGAACATAGTTAGCCATAAATATTGAGATAGCTGATTCTGCTTTTTTCTGATTTACCCATTTTTTAAACTGGCCTTCAAGACCTTCTGTATAGAGTTTGTACATTATCATGTTTTCAACTTTCTCAAAAGACACGTTGCGACGGCCAATATATTTTACTACATGGTAGCCAAAGCCTGATTTAAAAGCTGTGGATATTTGACCTTTTTTGCTCATATTGTGCACCTGATTTGCAAAGTAGGGATCTAGCTGGGCAATTAGCTGCCAGCCCAGGTCTCCACCTCGTGAAGCTGATCCTGGATCCTGTGAATACTGTGCAGCGAGCTTTTCAAATGATTCGCCTGAAATTATTCTTTTTCTGATTGAATCTATTTTATCATTCGCTTCTTTTTCATCTTTAAGGGAAGTGCTTCTAGGTATTACCAGTATATGTTTTACATTTATTTCATATCCCAGCTTTGATCTGTTTTTGCGGAACCATGCCATGGCTTCTTCTTTAGAAGGCGGGGTTATACCAACTGCTATTGACATTATCTGTTCTTTAGCTATTTTAGCACGCAGCTCTTCAAAAAAAAACAGGAAGTCAATTTTTTCATTTTTTTCTATAAAATCGATAAATTTTTGTAAATCAGGATCTTTTTTAAATCGGGGATCTCCAAATCTGGCAAGCATCTGTTCGAGGTTTTGGGAAACCCGGTTAATTGTTGCAACAAGCTCCTTTTCATCAGACACCTGGGATTTGAAAAAATTTATCATGAAATTATCAAGCTGACCTATTACCCTTTTATCAGTTATGTAAATTGATTCATTTTCAGCTGTTTCAAAAACAAGTTCATTTTCAATCATCTGATCAAGTATGCGGCTTTTTTCGTATGCAATCCTCCTTGCAGGGATTTTTTTTGTTGTCATAAGATGATTAAATTTTATCTCTACTTCGCTTTCCAGTATGGGTCTGTTGTTTACCAGTGCAATTACACTGTCAAATTTTTCCCAGGAGTAGATGTTCTCCGGGAAAAAAGAAATTAATGCTATTATAAAAAAGGAAAGAATTATTCCCCATTTTTTCATTTAGTATATATCCCTGTTATTTTTTTCTGATTGTTTAAAAAACAGTCTCTGGTAATCAGTTTTTTTGCAAGAGATTTTTTAGGCATCCCTATTCCTTTTTTTAAAGAGCATAAATTCAATGCCATCAACCAGTGCCATCCATGATGCTTCTATTATATCTGTTGATACACCAACTGTTCCCCAGTGATCTGTTCCATCTGTCTGATCTATGAGAACCCTTACGCTTGATGCAGTACCGCTGTCTTCGTTGAGCACCCGTACCTTGTAGTCAGAAAGGTGTATTGCAGATATTTCAGGATAAAATTTAACCAGTGCTTTTCTGAGTGCATTATCTATTGCATCAACAGGACCATTCCCTATAGCAGCTGTATGTTCAATTTTTCCATTAACTTCAAGCTTGATAGTAGCTTCACATTCAAGCTTATTTTTTCCATTCATTTCAGTAATAAGGCGGAAACCTATAAAATTAAAGAAGGGCTTATATTCACCTGTTGCCTCTCTTATGATAAGCTCAAAAGAACCTTCAGCAGCTTCAAACTGGAATCCCTTTTCTTCAAGGTCTTTTATTTTTTTCAGCACATTTTTGGAAAGCTTTAAATCTCCTTCAATATTTATTCCAAGTTCCTTTGCTTTAAATTCAATATTGCTTTTGCCTGAGAGTTCGGATATCATTACCTTTCTGCGATTACCCACTAGCTCAGGGTCAATGTGTTCATATGTGCGTGTATCCTTTTGAAGGGCTGAAACATGAATTCCGCCCTTGTGTGCAAAAGCATTCCCTCCCACATAGGGTCTGCTTTCATCCTGGGGCAGATTGCATATTTCACTTACAAACCTGCTCACTTCAGAGATGTGGGAGAGTACATCAGCAGAAGAGCAGTCATATCCCATTTTGAGAATTGCACTTGGGATGAAAGAAATAAGATCACAGTTGCCGCACCTTTCTCCATAGCCGTTTATTGTGCCTTGTACAGAAACAGCTCCTGCCCTGACTGAACAGATCGAGTTTGCAACAGCTACACCAGAGTCATTATGAAAATGAACACCTAGAGGTATGTTTACATTATTAACCACAGTGGAGGTGATATTAAATGCTTCATCAGGGAGAGTGCCTCCGTTTGTATCGCAGAGTACGAGCATGTCAACCCCTGCTTTTGAAGCACTTTCAAGGCACTGAAAGGCATATTCGCTGTTGTCTTTAAATCCGTCATAAAAATGTTCAGCATCAATAAAAACAGTGAATCCCTTATCTTTAAGGTATGAAACTGTATCTGAAATTATAATCAGGTTCTCTTTTAAGTCCATGTTAAGGGCTTTAGTAACCTGGAAATCCCATGTCTTTGCCACAATTGTTATAACATCAGCATTTGAATCAACCAGAGCCTGAACCATTTTGTCATCCTTGCAGGAATAACCTTTACGCCTTGTAGAGCCAAATGCTGCAATTTTAGAATGAGTAATATCAATATTTCTAATATCTTTAAAATATTGTTCGTCCTTTGGGTTAGATCCTGGCCATCCTCCCTCAATATAATCAATTTTAAGAGAATCAAGAATTTTGGATATATTGAGCTTATCCTGACTGGAGAGGGATATGCCCACTGTTTGAGCACCATCCCGTAGTGTTGTGTCATAAGTTGTTAATATCTTTTTTGTCATATCTTTCCATGTATATAATTTTTATGCATAGTCATTATCGATTGTTGATAATTCAAGTAATTTTTTGTATGGATTTTGTGAAGTTGCCATTACTGCATGAACAGTCTGCTTCCTCTTTGTTTCAGTTATAAATTGAGTCGGATTTTGCTAATGGTATAATAAAGATTTAAGGATTCTATAAAATTTATTTTTAATAAATGGGTAGAGAATAGTAAGAGGTGATTTTTTATATTAAAAATTATACCTTCCCATGCAGCAGGAGAATTTATTTTAGCCTGCTGAAGGGAAAGGTATTTATGAGA
>JBBAGC010000234.1:0-4335 GCA_041655115.1 Spirochaetota bacterium
TGAATAACAAGACACCAGGGATCAAGATCAATATACTGCTCAAGGGTGTTCTCCGGTTTTTCTATCATCAGGTGAATATCAAAAGGAATAGTGGTATGCTTTTTTAAATCCCTTATAAAGCCAGGTCCATACGTAAGGTTAGGGACATAATTGCCATCCATAACATCCATGTGTATAAGATCAATCACAGAGCTGTCAAAGGACTTAACTTCATGCCCTATTGTAGTCAAATCACCGGCAATTATTGATGGTGAAATCATCACACTTTTATTATCAATTAACATTTAAACTCATTATCCTGATGTTTTTTTTGTCTCTATTAATAAAAACCCGGGCATTACCAAATCTGTTAAATACTGCTTTCATCTGCTGCCCCCCTTTAAGAAAGGCAGAAAAAATAATCCTCTTGGAATGATTGTCTTCAATCAAAAGTTCATAAAGACCCTCCGGCTCATTAACAGGTATGGTATAGTCAACAAGAGCATATCCTGAATAACCTGAATCCTTCATATCATAAAAATAAACTCCAAGCCTTACAGAACCTTTTTCAGGAACTGCTTTACCAGGTGCCAGGCTTTGAGAAGCTATTATCCCGCTTTTTTGCAAATCACCTGTTTTAACAACATCCTGAAAAACAGTAAGCCCCTTTGCCATCAAAAGATCCAGACACAAATCAATAGATTGACCAGTAACATCCGGCATATAAATATCTTCTGACGAAGAACCGCTTGAAACAAGAAGGTTTACCTTTGTATCAGGAGTAATTCTTATCCCTGCTTTTGGAGATTGATCAATTACGACATTTTCCGCCTTGCCCTCACCTGGAAGATAGGAAACTACACCAGGACTTATAGATACAGTTTTATCCAGAAAATGTAAATTTTTAAGCTTATTCACTGCAATAGGATATTCAGTTCCAATTAAATTAGGTACATCTATATAAAAATTACTCCTGCTCACATAAAGGCGCAAAGTGCTGTTTTCAGGAAGAATAGATCCGCTTTCAGGATTCTGGCTTAAAATTATCCCATCATCCATATCATAAACATCTACAAACTTTATATCGGGTTTCAATCCCTTTCGTATAAGAGTATTGCTTATATCAACATATTTTTTTCCCACAACAGAGGGAATTTTTATTTCTGCTGAAGATCTGGTTAAAAAAACCAGCATAATAGAAGAAACAAAAATATAAAGAGAAATACCCAGAAAAAAAATAAGCCCCAATTTTCCAAGGGTTCCAAAATAGGTAAGCTTCACCTCTTCTTTTTTCATTCCTTTCTTGTCTTTGCTTTCATTGCTCATATTATTTCTCACCTGATTTATTCAAAACAAAACTACCTGAATTACCCTAAGGGGGGTTAAAGAGGAGTTTGAAAATTACATCATAGCCTGATAAAACAACCATAATACTGGCTATTATATCCTTGTAAACTTACCTTTAAGCCATATTTGTCAATAAAATAACTCACAGTATAATAAAATAATCCACATGCTGATAAAAAATTATTCTTTTTTCATAGACAGGTAAAAATATACATACTAATATAGCGATAATAATTTCACATACAAGTCTGATTATTATAATAATTCTGATTAAAAAAGATTCACCAAATATATTATTAACTCTCAGGACTATTGGTATAATGAAAAGCATAAAGCTTTTATTAACTTCAGACCTTCATTTAGGCATGGACAAAAAAAACTCCCTTTGTCTAAAAAATGAAAGGACTGAAACTTTTAAGCGCATAATGGCTCAGGCAGCAAAACATGATATACTTTTAATAGCAGGAGATTTTTTTGACTCCACTATAAGTGTGCCTGACTTTTATGAACACGCTGTTCCTGAAATAACAAACCTCCTTGAAGAAGGTACTGAAATTTTTTACACTCCAGGATATGAAGAACTTTCTGCTAATAAAGAGATTACAGACTACATTTCATCACTCAACAACTGTTTTTATTTTTCCAATAAAAGGGAGGATGAATACATAAAGTCAGACAAGGGTGATCTCTACATTTACGGGTTTCAGGCTCAAAGCATGCATTCTCCTGATACAATCACAAGGTGCACGAAAAAAGGATTTCACTTAGGATTATTCTATGCCGATTATCAGCCTGAAAACATGGATCTGCATAATAAAGAATGTCTTAACAGGGAGTCTATGAAGCAGATGAATATGGATTTTTATGCCCTTGGGAAAAGCCATTTTTTCAAAATATTCAGGTCGCAGAATAAAATTATTGGGGCATGCCCAGGAAGCCCGGAACCCTGCTTTTTTGATGAATCAGGAGATCGCTTTGTTATTTCCATGGAAATAATCAATAACAGCCTAACAAACATTAAACGTATTCCTATTAATACTGTTTCTGTATTTACAGGCTCAATAGACTGTTCAGCAATAAAACAGAAATCAGATCTGATTGATAAAATAAAAGCCTTTGCCAAAGAGGATAAAATCCTTAGCATCATATTAACAGGCATTAGAAACTTTGAATTAAACAAGCTTGAAAATGAACTTGCAGGATATTACAGAGGTTTACAAATTGTAAACAGAACAATCCCTTCGCTTAATATGCAAATATCTTCTTTTTGCAATAGCAATTCTTTAAAGGGAGAAATACACAGGACATTGCGTAAAAAAATTGAAGATAAAAATATCCCTGAAAACATTAACCAGGATGCACTGGCTAAAATCCTTTTTCCCAGGTTTTCCTCACCTTCCAGCAGGGAGGAGGTGATTTTTTGCGATTTATAAAACTTGAAACAAGTATTGATGAATCAGACAATAAAAAAACTATTGATTTTGATGAAAGAATTAACATCATTCAAATAAATGATCCAAAAAATTTCAAAGCAATCAAAGATCTTTTTTATAATGATATTTTTAATTTATCAAAAACTGATAACAGTTTAACCAGCAGGTTAAGCTATAATCTTCATATTGCATATTATGACAATATTTACAGGCTTGATAATACCGGAAATATAACAGAAGAAACCGACTCTGAACCTGCCAATAAAAACAAAAAAAAGACATACCCATCGCTTAATCAATATATAGAGAGCTTCCAGAAAGATATTTTTCATCAACTTTCCTTTGTTGATTTCACAGAAACAGATGAACATAATTCAATAGGAATCTCGCCTCATGCGCTTAGCTCCTCTTTTGTTGCAATTGAAATGCTCAAAAACAATACGCCTTTTTCTGATGCTGGCAAACATCTCAAGGAAAAAGAAAAGGAGCTTTCCCATCTTATTAAGCAAAAGCAGCTTATTGAAATAAAAAAAATGCGCAAAGAAAAGCTACAAAAAGAAATCAGCTCAATAAACAGAATATTGACCAGGCTTAACAGACAGTTAAAAGCCATGCAGGATTATAAAAATACCTTAATTGAAATTTCAAATAAAATAAAGCTAAAGGAAAAGCTTGCTTCAAAAATAAACAACTATAAGAAAGAAGTATTAGAGCTAAGAGAAACCAAAACCCGCCTTAATGAACTGGAAAAAGAACTTAAAACTGAATTTCCACAATTTGAAAATAACAATGAAAACACTGCAGACCTTGAACAAATCGAAAAAAATTTTACTACCCTTAAAGAAATAAACAGCAATATTGACAAATTAAAAAATTCCGGGAAAAAAATAAAAGTTAAAGCACTTAAAATAATTGGAGGAATAACTGTATTTTCCATTACTGCCATACTGTTTCTTTTAATACAAAATGACCTGCTTCCCATACCCTTTATAATTGCATCCTCCCTTTTCCTGTCTGTTATGGCATTATTAGTATCATCTTTTAAAGCTAAAAAATATAACACAGAAGCTCTTATAAAGGAACAGGCTTTACAGCAGGAAATATTATCTGAATCAATAGGCAGCAGCAAATTCAGCTTTGAAAACTATAAAACAGAAGAATTATACGAATTTCTTTTGCAATATTTTGACGATTTTGTAAAATTCAATGAAATTCAGTCCGAAATTACAAATTTAAACAATCAAATAACTTCAAAGCCCAGGCTTAAAGATGCAGAAAAAGAATTAAACTCCCATATCAGTGAATTTGACGCGATTGAAAAAGAAATTTCCAAAAAACTTTTGTCTCTGAATCAGTCAGTACTTGCTATACCTGATATTGAAAACATTGCCCTTTCCCTGTCGGAAATAAAAGAGCTAATAGCCTCAACTGAAAAGGAAATTGCACTGGAAGAAGCAATCCGGAAAAAAATTGAACACGATATTACAGATTATGATAAAAAAGATAATTCCGAAAGCTCCTTTGAAACCCAGATTTCAGAAACAGATAAAGCAATTAAAAACATAGAAGAAGAAAA
>JBBAGC010000235.1:0-4320 GCA_041655115.1 Spirochaetota bacterium
TTCAGAGAGATGGAGGAGAGATTAAATGGATCAGATAATGGGGTTGATATTTGCAAGCTAAGTCAGCAAGGGTTAGATCAAATGCTTAATGGGAAAGGGGGATGTAAAATAGCTTCATATTTAATTTTGGCAGAAAAAAGGATGAGAGAGCAAGGATTAGATGTAAGCGGTTTTGACGAAAAAGAAATATATGAAAAATCAAAGCAGAAGGGTGATGTAGTAATTAAAGATAAATTTTGGGTTACTAATGAAACCGAATTAGTAAAGACAGCTGGAGTCAAAGGGGATATTTCATGGGGTAAAGAAACTGATCCTTCGCAATTTAGTAATACTATAATTCAGCAGATAGATAGAGGTAATCCAGTAATGATGATACTTGATGATCAACACGCATCAGTTATTTATGGTTATGAAAATAAAAATGATAATCTTAGATTTTTAGTGCATGATGTAGGATACCAGAAGGATACTTATTTGAATTCAAAGACTTGGCAACCATATAAAGAAAAAATGGGGACTCAAATAAAATCGATCAATGGAAAAACAAAAAGTTTTGGTAGAACAGTAACAGAATTATTATATTTAAATTAGGAGAATGGATAATGTTTTGTAATAATAGATTAATAAATAAGATATTGTTATTGGTTTGTGTAATCACTTTAATTATGTGTTCTGTTTATTGTAGAGAAAATGAAAGCAAAAGAACAACCTTGCCAAAATTTGAGGAATTAAAAGAAATGGGAACCTATGTAGTTAGGTATTCAAATGTGATTTTAACTATTGATGATAAAAAGATAAAAGTTCCAATTTTTGGGGGAATATATGAAGATGTTTTTATAGAAGAATTAAAAAAGATGCAGTCTATAAAACCTGCAAATGAAAATTATCCTCTTGCATATTTAAGTATACCGACAGAAAAAGAAAAGGTTAGAAATACATTTTTGTCATTACTTTCTTTTTATAAAAAAAATTTATTTAAGGATATTGATATAAATAAACCAACTGTTATTGGTAAGGAAGAAACATTATGGATAATATGGTATGATTTTATTTATGAAAATATACCTTCATCTATGATGGTTGCTCTGGATGTTGATGATAAATTAATTAAGAATAATAAAAATAAGTATAGTGAATTAACAATTGAATCAATTGAAATTAATGAAAACTCTTCATCAATTATCTTGCAAATTTTTATAGGAGAATCAAGTCCTTTTAAGGAATGATGATCAGTAAAGGGTAGAATTTATCTGACACCTCAAGTTTCTTGAAAATACCAACATGACCACCTCCCGGTGGTCATGTTACATAAAGCAAGCATAATCTTTAAACCATGATTATGGGGATTGAAGGATTTTCATGATTTAGTAAGAGTTAATGTTTAGTAAATCCTGCTAATCATAGAATCATGAAAATCATGGTTTGGGAATTGAGGGAAGAAATAATATTATGAAGCACCAGGAATTAACGCATAAAATTATTGGTTGTGCAATGGAAGTTCATAAGCAGTTTGGGAGCGGATTTCAGGAGGTTGTGTATCAGCGGGCTTTATCTATAGAAATGAATTTACAGGAACTCCGCCACGAACGGGAAAAGGAAATTGATATTTATTATAAGGGTTTTAAAATAGGAAAACGGCGTGTGGATTTTTTTGTGGATGATAAAATCATGGTAGAGATTAAAGCTACAAAGGTGCTTGAAGATGTTCATCTTGCACAGGCAATGAATTATCTTGAATCATATAATATGGAAGTGGGTTTGCTAATAAATTTTGGCGGAAAAAGCCTTGAATTTAAAAGCAAGCATAATCTTTGAATCATGATTATAGGTATTAAAGGATTATCATGATTTAGTAAGAGTGAATGTATCGTAAATCCTGTTAATTTTAGAATCAAGGAAATCATGGTTCGCGAATTGAGGGAAGAAATAATATTCGTTGGCAATGCAGTAGAAGGAGTAAAGGGAGTAGCAAGCTGGGTAAAGGATGTTGCAGTAAGTGCCTGGGAAGGAGTGGCTGGAGCAGTTGGGACAGCGGTTGGGGTTGTTCAAAAAGGAATTGCTGATTTCTTTGCACCTAAGATGGTAACTGAACCAGAAGTCCAGACAGCAGGTTGGGTACAGGATGTGGCTTATCCTATAGGTAATGTAGATTCTGATAGTCAGGCAAGGGCCGATGAGAAGCTGGAGAGTTATTTGAGTAATAATACAGGAATTCTCACCGGGGCGAATGCAGAGGCTGTGAAAAATATATTTGATAAGCATGCTAACGGTGAACAGATAACAGCTGAAGATTTTAAAGCACTGACAATGACTATGCTCCAGAAGTCTACTTTGCCAAAGGAAATACTTGAAGTAATACAGAATGATGCTGAAGCATTTCAGGAATTAGGAGGAAGAACTTTTAATTTCGGGGCTAAAGGGAACCTGGAACTGGATTTAAACAATCCTGAATCAATAAGAGTCTATGCAGAAAAGGTAAGTGAGTTATATTGTGTTACAGCATCGTTATATGCTAATATGGTTGGAGCCGGCATTAACGGAACACCTGGATCATTTGGAGAATTTACTAAAGAACTGCTTGTCAGAGAATTGATTGATCTTTCAAAGCCAGCCCGACAAATAAATTCGACACAAAGTATAATTGATGCCTTCGGAGGCAAAGGAGCTTATGAAGTTGTGGGTTATGGCATAGACAGGGGAGGTGGATATTTTAATGATGAAAATGGAAACAGCACAAAAGGTTATGGAGGTGCAGAAATATTGAAACAACTGGAGCTTGCAGCAAAACAAAATCATGATGTTAGTTTCTTTAATGTTTATGTTAATAATGATGGAAGACTGCACAATATGAATCTGTTTAATAATGAAGACAGTTTAAGTATTTATGATACATCAAGCAGAGGATTCGGAGTGCCAATGTCACAACGACACATTCATGGTAAGAACATAAAATCATGGTATTATATAAGGCCGGCAAGGGGGAATTAATATGAAAAATGTTATCAAAAGAGCGACATTAATGTCAATAGCAAGTTTTTTTTGTATGTTAATTACTTCTTGTAGTAAATCTGAGAGTGATTTATCAGGCTATACAGAAATTCAGAAAAGGGTTATTCTGGAAGACAGGCTTAATATTAAGGATGCTCAGTTAGCAAAGGATTATCTGGCTGAAAAATGTAATAAGGACTATAATGATCCCTATTATCTTGATACAGAAGGACACCCAAAAGGTTTTGACTGTTCCACAACTCCACTGACAGATGAAGATATAAAGTATATGGCATTTTTCCCGAATGTGGCTGATATGCTTGTGACAGGAAAAGGTATAACAGATAAAAGTCTGGAATATTTTATGCAAAATAAATATTTAGAAGGAATCGCCTTTTATAATACTAGCGTTACTGGCATTGGCTTTAAATATTTAAAGCAGTTGAAAAAATTGGAAGTACTAATATTAAAGGGTTCTCCGATAACTGATGAAGGTTGCAGGTATCTTTCTGGAATTAAACTTGAAAGTCCTATAAATGAAGCAATATTCAGTTATACAAAAATAACTGATAAAGGTTTAGGTTATCTAAGTAAATTACAATTTAACGGCATATTGATGTTAAATGATACAGTGATAACCGATGAGGGATTGAAATATTTAGCAAATCAAAAGGATCTGCAGGAGTTATGGGTTGTAAATACAAAGGTAACAGATGAAGGAGTTCAGTGGCTGCAAAAAGAGTTGCCCAGGCTCAGTATTTGGCTTGAGCGAATGGAATAATTAAGTATGCTATACATTAACGGTATTCATCAGACAAAAAGAGTTTCTTGAAAACACCAACAATGGCCGCCTCCCGGCGGTCATGTTACAAAAAAGTAAGCATAATTTTTAAACCATGATTATGGGGATTGAAGGATTTTCATGATTTGGAAAGAATGAATGTTCAGTAAATCCTGCTAATCGTACAATCAAGGGAATCATGGTTCCTAGTTTGAGGGAAGAAATAATATTCGTTGGCAATGCAGTGGAAAGAGTAAAGGGAGTAGCAAGCTGGGTAAAGGATGTTGCGGGAAGTGCCTGGAGCAGTTGGGACAGCGGTTGGGGATTTTGTGGAAAAGACAGGTAATTGGGTTACAGAAGGGCTGTTTGGATATAGCGAAACGGCTGTAGAGCTTGGAATGACTGAGGCTGATTATCAGGAATGGAAACAGTATCAAAAAGAACAGGCAGCACTTGGAATAGATGTTCAGTATAGTAAAACAAAAATTCAGATAGATGAAAGTGAAAAAAAAGGTTCAAATGCACTTCATACTATTGAGGATTTTGAGGAA
>JBBAGC010000236.1:0-4317 GCA_041655115.1 Spirochaetota bacterium
AGCCACTGACCCTGACCGTGAAGGTGAGGCCATATCATGGCATCTTGCAAATGCCCTTGCTGATAAAAACAGCAACATAAAAAGAATTGAGTTTAATGAAATTACAGAAAGTGCAGTTAAGGAAGCAGTTGCCCATCCCAGGGAAATAGATATTGATCTTGTTAATGCTCAACAGGCTCGGCGCATACTGGACAGGCTGGTTGGCTACTATATCAGCCCTTTGCTGTGGAAAAAGGTTAAAAGAGGCCTTTCTGCAGGAAGGGTTCAGTCAGCAGCATTAAAGGTTATATGCGACAGAGAGGAGGAGATAGATAAATTTAATCCTGAAGAATACTGGTCTCTTGAAGCAAAGTGTTTGTATAAAAAGGAAAAATTTTCTGCCTTTCTTACGCATTTTAAAGATGAAAAAATTAAACCTGTTTCCAGAGAAGAGACAGAGGCTATTCTTTCAAATCTGAAAGGTGGCAGTCTCACTGTTTCTGAAATTAAAAAACAGGAGAGGAGAAGAAGGGCTCCTGCTCCATATATTACCAGCAGGCTTCAGCAGGATGCTGCAAACAGGCTGGGCTTTACTACAAAAAAAACCATGATTGTTGCACAGCAGCTTTATGAAGGTATAAATATTACAGGCTCAGGCCCTGTGGGTCTTATAACCTATATGAGAACAGACTCTACCAGGGTTTCAGAAACTGCCCTTAGTGCTGTTCGCCAGTATATTCAGGATAATTTCAAGGCGGATTATCTGCCTGAAAAACCTAATACATTTAAGCTTAAAAGCAGATCCCAGGATGCCCATGAGGCAATACGTCCTACTGATGTTTTTCGCACGCCTGATTCTATTAAGGGCGATCTTACAAGAGATCAGTTTCGCCTTTATGATCTTATATGGAAGCGCTTTGTTGCTTCTCAAATGACACCTGAGGTTTCTGAAACAGTTACTGTTTTTTTAAAAAATAATGATTATCTTTTCAGAGCAGGAGGGAGCAGGGTTCTTTTTAAAGGTTTTACTGATGTTGACAGGCAGAGTAAAACTGATAAAAATAAAATACCTTCAATGAAAAAAGGTGACATAATAGCTGTTGAGGAGTATATACCAGAACAGCATTTTACCACACCCCCTCCCAGGTTTAATGATGCTTCCCTTGTTAAATTTCTTGAAGAGTCAGGTCTTGGGCGTCCTTCAACCTATGCACCAACAATTGAGACACTTTTACGCAGGTATTATATAAGCAGATCCGGAAAGCAGATTCATCCTACAATACTTGGCAAGATTGTGAATGATATTATGAAAGAGAATTTTTCATCCCTTGTGTCAATTGATTTTACCGCAGGAATGGAGGAGAAGCTCGACAAGGTTGAGAGTGCTGAAACCAATGGGGTTGAAATGATTGCTGAATTTTTTGGCCCATTTAAAGATCAGGTAGAGCTTGCTGAAAAAAATATTGCAGAGATGAAGGGCATACTTGATGAGGAAACAGGTGAGGTTTGCGAGAAGTGTGGCAAGATGATGATGAAGAAACTTGGGCGCTTTGGTTTTTTCCTTGCCTGTTCAGGATTTCCTGAATGCAGGAATGCCAAATCTCTTCCCCTTGGCGAGTGCCCAAAATGTACCGGAAGCGTAATAAAGAGATCCTCTCCAAATAGCAGGGGGGTATTTTACGGGTGCAGCAACTATCCTGACTGTGAATTCATTTCCAGAGACACACCGGCAGAAAAGGATTGTCCCAAGTGCGGAAAGCTTCTTTTTGTAAAAAAAACAAAGGGAAGGGGAGAGGAGCATGTATGCTATAATCCGGATTGCGGCTTTAGAATAGAGTTGCTTGATGAGCCTGCATCTGGTAATTTTAGTGATGACCAGGAAGGGTAATGCTTGCTGAAATTGATGAGTTTATAAACTATATTTTTTATGAAAAAAACTATTCTGAAAAAACAGCAAATGCATATAGCATAGATTTAATGCAGCTCTATGACTTTTTGTCAGGCAATATTGAGGAGTCATTTAAGGATTACTATGAAATAGATGCTTCTTTAATAAATGGAGAGCCTGATATTAGAAGTATTACAATTAGTGACCTGCGATCGTTTGTAGAATATTGCTTTGATAAAGAACTTAAAAAATCCTCACTTGAACGAAAAATTGCTGTTTTAAAATCTTTTTTTACTTTTCTGATTAGAAGAAATTTTATTGATACAGATCCGTCTAAAAAACTTGTTTTTCCCAAGAGGGAATACAGGCTTCCCAGGTTTCTTTATTTAAGGGAGTATGAAAGCTTAATAGATTTTCAGGTAAATAATGTTTTAGATGCCAGGGACAAGGCAGTGCTTTCTTTATTCTATGCAACAGGAGCAAGGATTTCTGAAATTCAGGGTGCTACTGTTTCTGACCTGGACATGAATTTGGGACGGCTTAAAGTTTCAGGAAAGGGAAAAGTGGAAAGGGTGGTTTTTCTTACAGAGGAGAGTTTGATGTTTCTTAAAGAATATTTTTCTTTAAGAAAAGAAAGGTTTGGCAATATATTCGGCTCGCTTGTTATTAATAAAAACGGTACAGGCATAAGCATAAAGGGCATTTACAACCTTGTGATGAAAAGAGCTGCAATGGCAGGGTTGTCACACAAAATCACTCCACATACCTTGCGTCACAGCTTTGCCACAGAAATGCTTAACCAGGGAGCTGATATAAGGGCAGTGCAGGAAATGCTTGGACACAAAAGCCTTTCAACAACCCAAAAGTACACTCACACAACAAAGGATCGTTTGAAAAACGTATATGACAGGTTTCACCCTCATTCAGGTACAAAAGAAAAGGAATAAAAATTTAGTTCTCCCCGATTATTCCTCCACCTATAATATCCATTTCATCATCATAAAAAACTGCGCCTTGACCAGCTGTTATGCCCCTTTGAGGCTCATAAAACTTTACATGGAATGAGTCTAATCCTGGCAACACTATACCTTTTACAGGAATTTGTGTAGACCTTGTTTTAATCCAGGCTTCTGTTTTTTCAGTGATTTGGTATTTCATGTGAAATGCATTTACTGTGTCAAGGGATGAGGAGTAAAGTTCCTCTTCTGGTCCTGCTATAATACGATTGTTAATACTGTCTATTGCTATAACATATAGAGGGTATGGTGCTGCAATGCCCATGCCTCTGCGCTGGCCAATAGTATAGTGGTGTATTCCTTTATGCTCTCCTAATATTTTCCCGGATGAGTCTGTAATTTTCCCAGGTTCAGGAAGTCTGCCTGTCCATTTTTCAATAAATTCAGGGTGTCTGTTATCAGGAATAAAGCATATTTCCTGGCTGTCTGATTTATCTTTAACATCAAGGTTGTAATCTGCAGCAATCTGGCGTATGCTCTCCTTTGTGTAATCCCCAAGAGGAAAGAGGGATCTGGAAAGCTGTTCCTGGCTAAGCATAAAGAGAAAGTAGGACTGATCCTTCTTTCTGTCCGGAGACATGGACAGGGTGTATCTGCCATTATAAAATTTATTTTTTGCATAATGTCCTGTAGCGAGTTTTTCACACCCTAATGAGTCAGCAGCAGCAAGCAGCTCTTTAAACTTGACCTTTCTATTACAGTTTATGCATGGATTTGGAGTTTTACCTGAAAGATAATCCTGACAAAAAGGATTAACTATTTCTGTTGAAAATTTATGGGAAAAATCAAAAGTAAAATGATCAACTCCCATTTTTATGCAAAGCTTTTTTGCATCCTCCAAGGATTCAAAGTA
This sequence comes from Spirochaetota bacterium, assembly GCA_041655115.1. Classification (GTDB taxonomy): domain Bacteria; phylum Spirochaetota; class UBA4802; order UBA4802; family UBA5550; genus JBBAGC01. The sequence goes on from JBBAGC010000236.1 coordinate 3,737, forward strand.
TTGCCTGTTATCAAAATCAGGGTGGTTAAAAAAACCTGCTGTAATACCAACAAGCTCATGACCTTGTCCTTGCAAAAGAATAGCTGTTACTGAGGAGTCAACTCCTCCACTCATTGCTACTGCAATTTTCATTATATTATATTTTCCTTGTATAAAAATCCCTGCCAGGTACATCTTTTTTTAAATTCATCATGAATAGCCTGTACTACAGTACCTTTTTGAAGTCCCCATTTTGGTTCAATAAGGCTATTTATAGCCCTGTCGCCGGTTAGCCTGTGAATGAGTATATCAGGTCTTAACCGTTCTATAAAATCACATGCTGTGGAAACATATTCTTTAAAGGCAATCATTTTATAGTTTTTATCTTTTGCAATTTTTTCAAGTGGAGTGTTTTTTATAATATGAAGGTGATGAAGCTTTACTCCTGAAACAGGAAGCCTGGAAATATAGTCAGCTGTATCCATCATATCCTGCCAGGATTCTCCTGGTATGCCAAGAATTATATGAAGGCATGTTTTTATGTTGTAATCTGCAACACTGTTTATAGCATTAGTTGTACATTCACTGCTATGCCCCCTGTT
>JBBAGC010000237.1:0-4304 GCA_041655115.1 Spirochaetota bacterium
GATGGCAATATTATTTATCATTCTACTGTGTATGAAAAGCTCAAGAAGAACATTATGGATCTTTTTTTAACACATGACAAGATCACTGTTCCAGAGGCAAAGGACTCGGTTGATCTTTCAAGAAAGTATATTCTCCCTCTTCTTAACAGAATGGAGAATGATGGAGTTATTAAAAGATTAGGCGACTTTAGAGTAAAGGTGTAGCATAATGTTTATTGGTATTGATGTGGGCAATACAAGCACAATGCTTGGTATTTATAAGAGCGATTCAGTTGTGCCTCTGAAAATTTTCAGATACCGTACTATGAAAAAAAGTGATTTTTCAGTTCTGGGACGGGAAATTGATTTATGCATTGAAGAGTTTTCTCTTTTGAAAAAAAAGGATATATGCGGTTTTGCATTTTCCAGTGTTGTTCCTGAAATAAACAGCGCTTACCATGAAGCAGCAGAGGTGCTTTATAATGTTAAGGCTCTGGAAATAGAACATACTTCCTGCTTCTCTATAAAGATAGATTACAAGAGTATGGGTCAGCTTGGCATTGACAGGATAGTGGATGCTGAAGCTGCCTTTAAGGAATACGGTGGCGGTTTAATTGTGATAGATATAGGAACAGCTGCAACCTATGATGTTGTGGACAGGGATGGGGTTTTCAGGGGCGGGCTTATTGGCCCTGGAATAGGCATTACAATAAAGGCTCTTGCTTCTGCTGCATCCAATTTGCCGGAAATTGTTTTTGAAAAGCCTGATATGCTTATAGCAAAGGATACTGTTAATGCAGTAAAGTCAGGGTTCTATTATGGCTGGATATCCATGATTGATGGAATTATTGAAAGGATACAGGAATCCTGTGGCGGTGGATACAGGGTTGTTTTTACAGGAGGCTTTGCGGAAAATATTACAGGAAGCCTGAAATGGGATGTTATTTACGATCCTGTTTTAACAATGAAGGGGATAAAATATATTTTTGATATAAACCAGGACATGGGTTAGATTAATAATTTTAATAGAGTGTGAGTACTATGGGCAAGCCTTATATGGATTTTAAATTTCTTGGTATTAATTCATTTTTAAGTATTCTTGAAAATTCTAAAAATGAATACAGAATTTTTGAGGACGACTATTCCTCTCTTTACAGGGATTATAAAGATCTTCTTAATGAAGATGATACAATTATTTCAGGAATTCTTACACAGGAGGGGGAGCATCTTTTTTTTACTGAGATAGGACTTAAAATAACAAAGAGCTATATGTCTTACTTTGTGTTTATCTTTGATCACCACCCTGTAATAGATGACATTGTATTTATTTTTAAGGAGCTTGAAGATATAATAAACAGCAGCCTGGATGGTATTGATATTTCTGCCATAGCTGAATCCATGAAAAACAAAAAGTCAGGAGAACCCTCTATAAATTAGTTAGCCCCTGTAATGGGAAAGAATCGCATTTACCAGCCCCTCTATTGTGTACTCCTCTGCTTCAATATGCGGGGGATGTCCTAACTCTTTCAGGGTTTTGCCTGTCACAGGGCCTATGCTTGCAATAATAGCATTTGTATTGCTGATTATTGAAAAAAAGTTCTTAGCAGTAGATGAGCTTGTAAATGTAATTATATCAGCTGTTTCAACTGTATTGAGCATTTCCTGGTCAACTGGTTCAGGCAGCACAGAGGTGTATATGTGGACTCTGTTTACATCTGCGCCTGAGTCTTTTAGTCCTTTTGAAAGTATTTCCCTTGCATCAGAAGCGCATGGAATGAGAATTTTTGTTCCTTTAAGTTCCTCTTTGCGCATTTCATCAAGGAGAGATTCAGCTACAAATTTTTGAGGAACAAGGTCTGCTCTTAGGCCATATTTATGAAGCTCATCAGCAGAGGCTTTGCCTATTGCTGCAATTTTTATATTCCCAAAAGATCGGGCATCTTTTTTTAAATTGAATAGCTCTTCAAAGAAGATGGAAATTGCGTTTTGTGAAGTAAACACAATCCAGTTATAAGTGCTTAAATTTCCCAGGGCTTCATGTAGCTGGGTCATGTCATTGTTGCGTTTTATGTTTATAACAGGAAATTCAATTGCTTTGGCTCCAAGTATTGTGAGCATTTTTGACAGCTTTGAAGCCTGATCCCTTGTGCGTGTAACAACAATTTTTTTCCCAAACAGGGGCTGATTGTCAAACCATTGGAGCTTATCCCGTAATGTAACAACTCCGCCCATTATGATTATGGCTGGTGGTTTAAGCTTTGCCTTTTCCACCTCTGCTGCAATGAGTGAAAGAGGGGCTGTAACTACCCTTTGTTCAGGCCTTGTACCCCAGGAGATTATTCCAACAGGTGTTTCAGGATCAAAGTTTTTTTCTTCAATGAGTTTTTTGCTTATATGCTTCAGATTTTTCATTCCCATGAGAAAGACAAATGTTTTCTCAGGGTTGTATTCAGGAAAGTTTACATCCTCATCTTCATCTGCGTCAGCCCTTCTGTGTCCGCTTATAACTTCAAAGGCATTGGCAAAGTCTCTGTGCGTAAGGGGTATGCCTGCATAGGCTGGTGCTGAGTAAAAGGATGAAATCCCGGGAATAATTATAAATGGTATGCCCCTTGCTTCAAGCTCTTCTGCTTCCTCTCCACCCCTGCCAAATATAAAGGGGTCTCCGCCTTTGAGCCGTACAACTGTTTTCCCCTCAAGAGCCTTTTCAATTATGAGTGCATTTATTTCATCCTGCGCAAGGGTGTGGTTGCTTCCCTGTTTGCCAACGTATATTACTTCGCAGGTACGTCCCTGAATAAAACTTTTATCAGCCAGATAGTCGTATATGATGCAGTCTGCTTCATCAAGGGCACGCATGGCCTTTAATGATATAAGCTCTGGATCTCCCGGGCCTGCTCCAACAAGATAAACCATTCCTTTTTTCATAGGTATTTTTGTGCTCCCTCTTTTTTCATCATTTCAGCCAGATTCATTCCAAGTATTTCAGGGTCAGAGCCTGTTATTCTTTTCCTCATAAGACCATCCCCAGCAGGGGAAGCCACAATCCCTTCCAGTATAATTTTATCTTCTGCAAAAGATGCAATTGCTCCTATTGGCACGTGACATCCTCCGCCAAAGTGTTTCAGAAAAGTTCTTTCAGCCTTTACAAGAATTTCACTGGGTTGATGTGAAAGTTTTTTTACTGCATCAAATGTATTGCTATCATCTGCCCTGACCTGAAGGCCAAGCGCACCCTGAGCAGGGGCTGGTATAAAAATATCTTTTGTTAAAACCTGTGTCATGTATTTACTTAAATCAAGGTTAACCCTTTCAGCTCCTGCTTTGGCCATTACAATCGCGTCAAAGTGTTTCTCGTTAAGCTTGCGGAGTCTGGTGTTTACATTGCCACGGAGTGGTTCAATTATAAGTGAAGAGTCCAGGTTTTTTATCTGCGCCATGCGCCTCATGGAACTTGTGCCTATTATTGATTTATGTTTTACCTTTAGTTTGTTTTTTTCATCATAGGCATGGGGATGGATAATAAGCATGTCATAAAAGCTTCCCCTTTCAGGTACAGCTGCTATTGTAAGGCCAGGCACGTTTTCAGTGGGAAGGTCTTTTAAGGAATGTACTGCAAGGTCGATTCTATTTTCAAGAAGAGCCTCTTCTATTTCCTTGGTAAAGAAACCCTTCCCTTCCATTTTATCAAAGGAGACATTTTGTATTTTGTCCCCTTGAGTTTTTATTATTATTATTTCTGTATTTTCTTTGCCAAGAAGAGATGCAACATGGTTTGCCTGCCACAGTGCCAGATCGCTGCCTCTTGTTCCTATACGGATTTTTTTACTCATTAGTTTCTCATTTAGATAAAATTTTTTAAAAGCTGTTTTTTTAAACAGGATTGTTAAATATATAATTTAAAGAAATGCTGTCAATTTAATATTTTAAAGTTTTTTTAAGGAGATGAGGTAAAGGATTTTTGTGTAAGCCTTCCCCCTAAGATGCGAAGTGAGCTTAAAATTATTAAAAAAAAAGACATTCCATAGTTAGAATGCCTTTTTTTATGCAGGTTATTTTTTACTTTATATTTTTTTTGCAATAGCCCGAAAAACTTCTATGCTTTCCAGTTCCATGGCCTGTCCATCTTTATTATAATCAGGATAGGCAGATGTTTTTACTATGACTATATTGTAGCGTGGATATACATAAATCGCCTGCCCGTAAATGCCTATTGCCAGAAATTCGCCATCAGAATTTTCAGGAATCCACCACTGATATCCATATCCAAGAACCCATTCGGAATAGGGATTTACTCCAGGCATAAGGTGTGGAGCATCAGGAGT
>JBBAGC010000238.1:0-4280 GCA_041655115.1 Spirochaetota bacterium
TCCATGATTACAATATTGCATATAACAGCATAAGTCTTCCTAATATTGAAGTGCTTAAGGAGCAGATTTCTGTTTTTAAAGAATTTCTTGCAAAGGCCACACCAAGCAAGGAGCAGAGTAAGGATATTGATTACCTTCTTGCAATGGGTGAGCTTATGACAGTTGTTGTTTATGGCCAGCTTATTATTGAAAATTCAAAAATTTATAAAATTGACAATGATGTCCTTGATATGATTTTTGATGTTCTCGTAAGGGACTTTGCAAAGTATGCTGTACAGCTTTATCAGAAAAAATCAAATACTCAGGCTCAGCTTGATTATTGTTTAAAGATGATAAAAAATCCTGTTGCTGATGTTGACAAGTTTAACAGGGTTTGGGAAAAATATGTTTATCCTCTTAAAGATGAATACAAAATGAACGACTAATTTAAAAAAGGGCTGCTCAAAAGAGCGGCCTTTTTTATCATTGTTTAAAAAAAGTATTTTCTTCAAATTATCCAGGGTTATAAATTGAATTTTTTTGAAGTTGTTATTTACATTATATTATGTGTATTTTAGTATTGACATATAATGAACGTTGTTCTTTTTTTGCTAAGAACTGTTTTTATTAAGTAATTGTGTTTTGTTAAAGTTTTATAAAAATAATTAAAGCCGGATTTTTCCCGGACAAAAGGAGTAAAATATGAGCTTATTATTAAATCCAAAAAAGTACAGAGACAGGGGCTATCCTGACGAAAGATCAAAGGAAATAATGCTTAAAACCATAGACTGGTTTGAAAAAAAAGGTTTAGCCAAACAGAAAGAAGCTTACCATAAAAAAGAGTGGGTTGCTGATTGGCAGGAATTTGTTACCAAAGAGGGAATTTTTGAAACCCTTTTTCTTCCCAAAGGCTACGGGTCAGATCCCAACCAGTATTACAGTACATACAGAATGTATGAGTTTTCCGAAATATGCGGTTTCTATGGCGGTGCATACTGGTACACATATCATGTATCTACCCTTGGTCTTGATCCTGTTCTTCTTGGAGATAACGAAGAGGCAAAGCACAAGGCTGCTGCCCAGTTAAAGAAAAATGCTTTCTGTGCTTTTGGACTATCTGAAAAGGAGCATGGTGCAGATATTTATTCTTCTGAAATGAAGCTTTATCCCAAGGGTGATGGAACCTATGTTGCAAATGGCAGTAAGTACTATATTGGAAATGGTAATGTAGCAAACATTGTTACTGTTTTTGGTAAATTCGCTGACACTGATGAATATGTTTTCTTTGTGGTAGATGCAGAACATCCAAATTATGAATGTGTTAAAAATATTATTGATGCTAACCAGCAGTATGTTGCAGAATTTGCTCTTCATGATTATCCAATAACTGAAGCAGAAATTCTTTCACGAGGACCAAAGGCATGGGACGACATGCTTAACACAATAAATATATGCAAGTTTAACATAGGTTCAGGTGCTACAGGTATTGTTACACATTCATTCTATGAGTCTATTAATCACGCCTATCATAGAAAGCTTTATGGGCAAAGAGTAACAGATTTTCCTCACGTTAAGAGACTTTTTTCTGACTCATGGCTTAGAATTATGGGAATGAAGCTTTTTGGTCTTAGAGCTACAGATTATATGCGTATTGCAAATGAAAATGACAAGAGATATCTTCTTTTTAATCCTATTATGAAAATGAAAGTTGCAATTCAGGGGGAGCAGGTTCTTGAGCACCTCTTTGATATTATAGCTGCAAAGGGCTTTGAAAAGGATATGTACTTTGAGCAGGCTGTTGCAGAGCTTATAGGTTTTCCAAAGCTTGAAGGTACTCGCCATGTTAATATGGCTCTTATTGCCAAGCTTATTCCAAGCTATATGTTTATGCCAGCAGAGTTTGAAGAGGTTGGAAGAATTACTGATAATAGAAACGATGATTTTATGTTCAATCAGGGCAAAACAAAGGCTTATGCAAAAACCAAGTTTCATGATCATAATCCAGCTTATCAAAGCCTGTCTCATCTGCCTAATGTTAAAGTTTTTATGGAGCAGATTCAGGCCTATAAGGAATACCTCATGGTTTCCGGTGAGGGCTTAATGAAACAGATGATGGAGTTCGATTATCTTCTTGCTGTAGGTGAGCTTTTCACAATGGTTGCTTATGGACATCTTATTATTGAGAGTGCAAAAATTGAAAAAGTATCTGATGCTGTGATGAATCAGATGTTTGATCTTTTTATAAGAGACTTTGCTGCTTTTGCACAGGAGCTTTATGGCAAGCCTCATAGCACAGATGCGCAGCTTGAGAAAATTGTAAAAATGTTTAAAAGACCTGTGCCAAATCAGGAAGAATTTGAAAAGGTTCTCAATGAAGAGGTTTACAGTCTTGTTGATGTTTATGAGCAAAATCCCTGATTTGTATTTTAAAGTTTAATAGTACACTGGTTATACAGGTAAACAAAGTAGTTGTGTAAAAAGTTTTAATAAATAAGTCCCCGGGTTTTATATCCGGGGCTTATTTTTTTATTTATATTGTATTATTTTTTTCAGGATATTTTTCTTTAATTGATCTTATCACATCTATTATTTCAAAGAATGTATCAACTATTTCAGGGTCAAATTTTATTCCTGAAAGAGCCCTGATTTCATTGAGCACATCCTCTTCCTGCCATGATTCTTTATAAACCCTTTGTGATGACAGGGCGTCATAAACATCTGCAAGTGCCACTATCCGGCCATAAAGAGGGATCTCTTCACCGGAAAGGGGACGGGGTTTTCCATTTTCATCTTTCTCTAATGCTTCACCAGTTAAGATGTCCACGCGTCCGGGATAGCCTGTGCCGTCCCAGTTTTCATGATGAGTGAGTGCTACGTCTCTGGCTATTTCATCAATTTTAGACTGGGCATGGTAAAAAATTTTTGCTCCCTGATATGTATGGGATTTCATTATTTCATATTCTTCATCTGAAAACTTTGCTGGCTTTTTTAATATTAAATCCGAGATTGCAACTTTTCCTATATCGTGAAGCATTGCAGCCATACGAAGAACGTCTTTGTCAGCCTGTATCCGGGTTTTGGGGATACCCTGTTTCTGCGCCCATCTTTCATAAATTTCTACAGAATATGAGGCAACCCTGTTTACATGAGCACCCGTTTCTTTTGGATCCCGCAGCTCTGCCATCTGCATCATCCTTAATATTAAAGCCCTTGTCATTTGTGCCTTTTGAAGAATCATGCTTGCAATACCTGCAAAGTAATCTATATATAGCCTGTCTTCATCTGTATATTCCCTGTCTTTGCCTGCATTATCCATGGGATTTAAAATCTGCATTACTCCAAGGATATCGTCCCTTTCATTTTTAAGAGGAACTGTCATAACAGCGCGGGTGCGGTATTTAGTTTTTTTATCAAAAGATTTATTAAATCCATAAGGTTTGTCTGTTATACTATACACATCCTGAATAACCAGAGATTCCCCTGTAAGAGCCACATAGCCTGCTATAGAGTCTTCTGACACAGGAAGCTCAAATGTTGAATATATAAGTTTTTTACCTTCAGGGAGTCTGGCGGATAGGGATTTATTTTGCGCATGTGTGAAGATGAGCTTATTGTCTTTTTTTATGTAAATGGTTCCTGCATCCGAGTCTGCGATTTTTCTTGTTTCATAAAGTATTTTTTCAAGGAGTATGTCAAGATCCTGAAATGTGCTTATTTCAGAGCTGAGGCGAATAATCTCTTTCAGTTTTTCATTTTCATTCATTATCCTGGTGCTCCCCTTTTTATTTATATGATGATTTAACTCTCCATATGTTTCTTAATGTTTTTGTAGAATGAAGAATTTATTCGCTGGAGCATTTTCTGTGTAAATTAACTGGTAAAATTTTTATTTAATTGAAGCAAAATAGTATCGCTAATAAAAATTAGCGATACTATTTTAGTTTTATTTTAACAACTTCTTAATGATTCTAAATGTTCTCCATTTGGTAAAAGGGAGATAGGTACTTCTTTTCCTGCATTTCTAAGTATTCTTCTTGCACAGTTTTCAAGTTCAGAACCTTTGCAGTATTTGATATGAAATATACCCTTGATTACACCAGTATGGCATTTTTCAAACACCGGGCAATTTTCAATAAATTCGCATTGAGTCATATTTTTTTTCTCCTATCTTTATTGTTTTTAAATTTTAATTGTAATAATAACTTCAGTTTAATGTTAGGTGCAATATTCTTATATCAAGATTCTTTATTGGACTAAAAAATATCAAGTCCTTTTTTAGCTATCTTGTTTTGAAGTTTTAT
>JBBAGC010000239.1:0-4278 GCA_041655115.1 Spirochaetota bacterium
TATTCGTAAGTATAATGCTTCAATATTTATCTATATTGGAGAATTATGCAGATACCTTAACAATCAGCCTGTAAAAGATAATGATGCTGACAATCCTTTAAAATATATACTTGGCAATGGTATGAGAGCTGATTACTGGCTGGACTTTAAAGAAAGATTTGATATAAAAAAGATTGTTGAGGTTTATGGCGCTACTGAAGGTGTTGGAGCCTTGACAAATCTTAAAGGTATTCCTGGCATGATTGGAAGGCTTTCTGTTGCAGGGGTTAATATGGGAGAGGTTGCCCAATACGATATGTTTAACGATACTCTGATAAAAGACAGCCGGGGTTTTGTTAAAAAATGTAAACCTGGTGAAACAGGTATGTTTTTGGCTGCAATCAACCCAATAAATCCATTCCCTGGATATAAAAGTAATAAAAAAGCTACAAATGAAAAGATAATTAAAAATGTATTTAAAAAAGGTGACTGTTATTTTATAAGTGGTGATTTGATGAAACTTCATCCAAAAAAATATGTTTCATTTGTAGATAGACTTGGAGATACTTTTAAATGGAAAGGCGAAGTTGTAGCAACAAATGAAGTAGCAGATATAATAAACCGGTTTGGTTCAATTGAGGATTGCAATGTCTATGGTGTAGAGGTGTCCCGTATGGAGGGACGGGCTGGTATGGCTGCTTTAACACTTCTTCCTGGTAAAAAAATTGACTGGAATTCTTTTGCAGCCTATGTGATTGAAAACCTTCCTCAATATGCACGGCCTCAATTTATACGCATCAGAAAAGAAAAAGACTCTACATCAAGCTTTAAACAGATTAAAATAGAATTGCAGAAAGATGGTTTTAATCCGGAAAAGATTAAAGATCAGCTATATTTTTTAAATCCTGAAAAGGAGAAGTATGTTAAAATTACAAAAAAAATATTTGAAGAAATTGAAAAAGGACTCTATAAGTTCTAAAGACAAAATAAAATAATTATGCCAGATAAAATCCCTCTGGCATAATTTACATAAAACTTAATTTAAAAAGCACCAAGCTGACATTTTTTTATTTTTATTTTCATCTTTTCACACGCTGCAGCAACAGCAATCCTTGGTATTTTTAGCTCATCAGCAATTACCCAGGAAGCAGCACAGGGAAGAGCTCTGTCTTCAAGAAGATAATATATTTTATCTTCAAGTTCCTCACTTACAGTTTCAGCAGGTTCAACAATTTTCTTTTTATTTTCGTAACCAAAAAGTCCAAGTTGACAATGGGAAATCTTCAGTTTTTCCAGGGTTACACATTGACCAAGGATATCCGGAAAAATTGTGTATTCATTTACAATTTTAAATAATTCAGCACAGGAAATACTTCCGTTTTTGCTTCTTTCTTTTATAATATTTTTAATATTGATATTTTCACATTCTTTATTCATTTTTTTATCCTTTTTTAAATTCTATTATTTTTGCATCTGCCCATAATTTTTCAAGATTATAATATGACCGTGCTTTTTCTGAAAATATATGAACTATCAATTCACCCATATCAAGAACAATCCATTCTGAGCCAAAATCAGATTTCCCTGCTTCTTTAAATCCTTTTGATTGAAAAAATTTAATAGTATCTCGTGCCAGGGCTTTACAATGAATATGAGAATTTCCAGTTACAATAATAAAAAAATCAAGAAAAGTATTTACTTCCCGCAAGTCTATAAACAATGGGAATAGACCTTTTTTTTGATCCATAAATTCAAGGCATTCACGCCCTGCATCATAAATTTCATCAATGCTTTTAACTGCTTTTACTTTCACCTGGTATAATCCTCGCCAATTATTATCAGCAGATTATTTAACTGTGTACTGTCATTGATAAAATAAATATTATTTATTCCGGTATTTTTTGACACAGTCCCTGCTGCAAAAAAATCTGATTTCCTGCAAATTATAACTGACTCTGTCATTGGAGGATAGGCAGAAGTGCCAAATTCCACAACATTAAGCCCATCTTTTATCAGGGAATTTCGAAGCTGCCTTGCCAGGCCCGGAATAGAGGTGCCATTGAGAATCTTAATCTTGATATCTGAACCAGGGGAATTTTCTACTGCTATGGGTGTAAGAAATTCCTGCTGGTATGATTTAAGGCTTATTTCATCTACCTGATAATAGCTATTAATATAACCGCCAGGCATTAATGATGAGTAGAACTGACCTGTATCTTTAAGGCAGTCAGCTATGGAAAATATTTCTCTGGGCAACATGTTGGTTTTTATGCTTTTAAAAACTTCGCTAATAAAATCACGATTTTGAAACAGGGACCAAAGTTTTTTATCATGATAAAGGGTTAATATGACATCCAGAATTCTATCATACTTAATAAATATGGAATTATCTTTTGTGCAGTTTATGTACTGCATTGTTTTATTTCCATCAAAGTAATTAAGGCCAAACTTGATATTGCTTACACAAAAAGCCTGATCAATAGAAAAAATATTTACCCCTCCAAGAAGATCAACGGTTCTTTTTACATCAGGTGAATAAATATTGATGTAAAAAGGAACATCAAGGCCTAAGTCTTTTTTAAGAGAATACCTTATTCTGCTATAATAGTAAAAATCCACATCTGATATTTTTTTTATTCTTGAACCATCATCATTCATAAAAACGCCATAATCAGGTGGTATAAGCGTTATGCCACTGTTCCCATTTGCAGGATTAATAGAAATAACTGCAAAAAAAACATAGGTGTCGTCTTTATATGAATTGATACCTGAAACAAGTACATTTATCAAATCTTTTTTTGAGGCAATTAAATCAACAATATTTCTTGTGCTACTTCTATACTGATTAATTGCAAAAAATGTCATGACCAGCAGTATAAGAGCAATAAGCAAAGATGCAAATTTTTTATTCAATTTTTATACAACCCCTTGAGATTTATATAATCAATTACCTCATCAGGCACCATATAACGAATGCTTTTCGCAAGCTTTACACGTTCCCTTATCAAGGTTGAGCTTAAATTTATTTCAGGATTATTAATAGATATTACATTCAAAGCATCAGCCAAAAGATCTTTTCTTAACTCAGAATCCCCAGGTCTGCGAATTACTGCAATATTTACAGATTTAATTATTTCAGGAAATGACTTCCATGTGTCAAGTTCATTAAATGAATCGGATCCAATTATAAGGAAAAATTCATCATCTTTGTACTTATCTTTTAATTCATTTAAAGTATAAAAAGTATAGGAAGCTGATTCTCTTTCTATTTCCATAGAGGAAACTTCAAAATAGCTGTTATTCTTTACAGCTAATTCAAGCATTTCCATGCGCTCTAAAGGTGTAATTCTACTGCTTATCTTTTTGTGAACAGGATCTTTTGCAGGTATAAAGAGCACCCTGTCAAGATTAAGCTGATCTCTGACAAACTCAATATTTAAAAGGTGCCCTAAATGTACCGGATTAAATGTTCCCCCAAAAATACCGGTTTTCATCATCCTATCTTACTTCACCATGACCATAAACAATATATTTGAGAGTAGTAAGACCTTCAATGCCCATTACACCCCTGGCATGAAGTTTTTGTGTTGAGATTCCAACTTCAGCTCCAAGCCCAAATTCTCCTCCATCATGGAAACGGGTTGATGCATTTACCATTACAGCAGCAGAATCAACCTCTTTAAGAAATTTTTCAGAGTTGTTATAATTATTAGTCACAATAGCTTCAGTATGCCCAGAGCTGTATGTTTCAATATGCTCTAATGCATGGTCAAAGGACTCAACAATTTTAGCTGAAATTATTAAATCAAGATATTCCATTGGCCAGTCATCTATGGTGGCTTTTTTTATCAAATCAGGATAAATTGACATTGTTTTTTCACATCCCCTAATCTCCACATGATTATCAAGCAAGGCTTTTAAGAGGCTTTGTTTATACGGGTATTTTGCATGAATAAGTAAAGTTTCCAGGGCATTGCACACACCTGGTCTTTGCACTTTACCATTTAATGCTATGGAATTTGCAGCAGCTTCATCTGCATCTTCATCTATAAAAAGATGGCATACGCCTTTTTCATGCTTTATAAGAGGAATTCTGGATTCTTCTGTTACCATTCTCACAAGCCCTTCCCCACCCCTTGGTATAACAATATCAATAGCATCATTTCTTTTAAGAAGAACAGGCACAAGGTCTCTGTCCAGATTGGACATGAGCTGTACAATGTTTTTATCATGCCCTTTATTTTCCAGAACATCCTGAACAATTTTGCTTAAAATAATGTTCGAGTATAATGATTCCTC
>JBBAGC010000240.1:0-4276 GCA_041655115.1 Spirochaetota bacterium
CTCGAAGAGGGAAAAAATAGTGAAGTTTTGCTTAATCTGGTAAATTCTCTTAAACAGGATATTTCAGATACATCTCATAAAAGCCGTATGGAGTTTCAGCAGAAGCTTGATTCAATTACTTCATTTCTAAATAGAAGCCAGCTGGAAAGCTCGCAAATAATGCAAAACCAGTTTCGCCAGTCAACAGCAATAATTAAGGATGTTACAGAGCGACTTACTAAAATTGATGAAACAAACAAGCAGGTTCTTGATTTTTCCAGGCAGATGCAGAGCCTGGAAAATATTTTGAAAAACCCCAAGCAGAGGGGAATATTAGGTGAGTATTTTCTTGAAACACTGCTTGGGAATGTGCTCCAGCCTAATCAGTACAAAATGCAGTACAGGTTTTCAAGCGGTGAGATTGTGGATGCTGCAATATTTTACAGGGACAAAATAATTCCTGTAGATGCAAAATTTTCTCTGGAAAAGTATAACCGCCTTATGGAGGAACAGGATCCTGTATTAAGGGATAAAATTGAAAGGGAATTTAAAGCAGATCTGAAACTTCGTATAGATGAAACTTCAAAATATATTAAGCCCTCAGAAAATACAACTGATTTTGCATTTATGTTTATTCCGGCTGAGGGAGTTTATTATAATCTGCTTATTTACAATGTGGGATCAGTAAATGTAAATACTCAGGATCTTGTTGAGTATGCCTTTGGCAAGCATGTTGTAATTGTGTCACCTACGTCCTTTTATGCATATCTGGAAACAGTTTTACAGGGATTAAAGCAGCAAAAGGTTGAGGATAATATTAAGGTGATAATAGCCAGGATCAAGGATTTAAGCAGGCATCTTAATAGCTATGAAGAGTATATGAACAGGCTGGGAAGAAATCTCTCTACTACAGTAAACAGTTATAATACAGCTAACAGGGAATTTAAAAAAATTGACAAGGATGTTGTAAGGCTTACCGACGGTGAGGCTGGTGGTACCTATGATCCTCTGCTTATAGACAAGCCTTCTGAAGATTAATCAGAAGGCTTGGAAACTGGATTTTATGTTTATAGCATAACAGGAGTTATAGTTCCAGGTTAATTATTTTTCTTCCTTTGATATACCCTTTAAGCATAATATCAATAAAAGCATCTAGTTCTTCAATAGAACATTCACTTGCATGCTGTTCAAGGTTATCAGGTTTCCATTCATTTGCCATTCTTTCCCAGGTAGCCTTTCGCGGTTCCATTGGGCATTCAACAGAATCAATTCCAAAAAGGGTTACACCTCTGAGTATAAAAGGAAAAACATTTGCCTCAAAGCTCATCCCTGCTGCATTTCCGCATGTTGTTACTGCTCCAGCATAGGCAGTCTGTCTTATTACTGTTGAAAGGATGTTGCCCCCTATTGTATCTATTGCACCAGCCCATAATGTTTTTAACATGGGTTTTCCTGTTTCATCACTGACTTCTTCCCTGGGAATAACCTCTTTAGCACCAATGCTTTTTAAAAAAGCCTCATCTTCCGGAAATTCCTTTTCCGGATCAGCGTGGATTCCTGTAACAGCTACAACATGGTAGCCTGCTTTTGCCAAAAAACTTACAGCATGGCTTCCTACACCGCCTCTTGCTCCTGTAACAAGAATTTTACCTGTTTCGGGCTTTATTTCTCCATACTCTATAAGTTTATAAACTGATAATGCAGCTGTAAAGCCAGCTGTGCCAAAAATCATGGATTCTCTCAAAGTCAGATTTTCAGGTTTTTTAATAATCCATATTTCAGGAACCCTTATATATTCAGCAAATCCGCCTGAGGTATTCATTCCAAAATCATAACCTGTTATTATTACTTCATCTCCTTTTTTAAACCCGATACTGCTGCTTTCAACAACAATTCCTGATGCGTCTATTCCTGGTGTATGCGGGTATTGTTTTGTTACACCCTTGTTACCTGTGGCAGAAAGGGCATCTTTGTAATTTAATGAGGAGTATTTAACCTTAACCAGAACATCCCCTTGTGGCAGATCTGAAATATTTCTTTTTTCAATGTTTCTGGAAAAGGTTCTTTTATCTATTTCTCTAACAACCATGGCTTTGAATTGCATGTTTTCCTCCACAGGTAATAGTTTTTTTTAAACGGTATAATTTATAGAAAGCTGAAAAATACAGTGTATAATAGCAATTCAAATAAAGTATAAAATATTCAGGTATAGTCAAGGTGTTTTTTTGTCCATGTCCTGATACCTGAATTATCTTGACATTATTTTAACTGCTAATTCTATATAAGGGTATTTATTAAAATAATTTTTTTATATAAAAAAGGTATTAAAATGACAGATATTTCTGCAAAATATATGGGTATGGATTTGAAAAGCCCCATAGTTGCTTCAAGCACAGGCCTTACAAGCAATATCAATACTCTTGTAAAAATTGAGGAAAGTGGAGCAGGGGCTGTTGTGCTAAGATCGCTTTTTGAAGAGGAAATACTTAATCGAATAGACCTTTTGTCTGAAAGCACAAAAAATGTTGCCTATGCCAGGGAAGCTGGAGATTATTTAAAAGTATATGCACGTCAGGAAAGTCTGGATAAATATGTTAATCTGATTAAGGAGGCTAAAAGCACATTATCCATACCTGTTATTGCAAGCATCAACTGTTTAAATTCTGTGGAGTGGATACCCTTTGCCTCTGCAATTGAAGGAGCAGGGGCAGATGCAATTGAAATAAATATTTTCAGGTTGCCATCTGACCCGGACATAACAGGGGAATCCCTGGAAAAATTTTATTTTGAGGTGGCAGGAAAAATAAAGGATCAGGTTAAAATCCCTGTTGCACTAAAGCTTGGTTTTTATTTTTCATCCCTTGGTCGCATGCTTTTAAGGCTTTCTGATTCAGGGATTGACAGCCTTGTGCTTTTTAACAGGTTTGTGAATTTTGATATAGATATAGAAAAAATGAAGTTGCGGGCCGGGAAAATATACAGCGATAGCTATGAGCTTGCTCATGCTTTAAGGTGGACAGGGATTATTTCAGGTACTGCAAGGTCAGATATTGCCATATCCACAGGTATTCATGATCATACAGGTGTTGTTAAGGGTTTGCTTGCAGGAGCTTCGGTTTGTTATGTTGCTTCGGTGCTTTATGAAAAGGGTATTGATCATATTAATACAATGAATGAAGGTTTGCGCGACTGGATGACAAGGCATAGTTTTAAAGCTTTAACTGATTTTAAAGGGCGTCTTAGCATGAAAAAAATGGCAGATGCTGCTATGTACGAACGCACACAATTTCTTCATCATTTTACTGCTCATAAATAAAGAGGCTGTCTTTTCAGTACAGCCTCTTTAAGGTATGCTTATAAAGGAAGTTTTACTTCTTAACAGCTTTGAATGATACTCTTCTTTGTGCGAAATCCTTATTTGAATAGCCTTCGCGTGGTTCAGAAATTCCTACACCTTTGTGTGTCATTTTGTCAGCAGGCACACCTGCTTTTCTTAGTTCATCATAAATTGTTTTTGCTCTTGCATTTGCAACGCTTTTTTGCAGAGCTGGTGTTGGATAATCAGCTGCATGACCAGTGATTTGCATTACATATCCATTAGGAACTTTTTCAATAATAGGCTTAACAAGGGTTACAATTCTCTTCATGTTTTCAAGATCATCATTCTTGTTAAGAGTTGCTTTTGCACCTGGGAATCCATCAATTGAAAAACCTTTTACCTGGCTGTTAATTGCTCTTACAGCAAAGTCATCTGCACCTGAATCAGTTTTAACTGTTGGTGTATCAGGAGTATCTACAACTTGTGCTGTATCTGAACATGCGCTAAAAAGAAAAGCTGCTAAAGATACAGATAATACTAAAAATAATACTTTTTTCATAATTTTTCCTTCCTTAGTTATTTAAAACTTAATATATAGTAATTAAAATAGGAATAAGAGTCAATAATATTTTTATAATTCTTAAAAAGAATTTTTTTATTTAATCTGTTTTATATAAAATAAACAGAATAAACAAATTTTAAGCATAAAATAGTTGTTTTGCTGTATAATAAGGAAAATAATTGTTATTATAAAGGAATATTGATAATTTGAAAAATATAAAGTTAAAAGTGAGTTTTTAGGGGTTTGTTTTAGTGAATTTGTAATCCCCCCAAACCCCCCAATGGGGGGCTTGAAATTTATGGAAAAAATTTAAAAGTCTTACTTAGGGGATTATCTTTGGAGGCATTTTGAACCTTGCCTGAACAATCTGAAATAATTAAAATTAAGGGATAGCTGATGAAAGTTACAGAAATTGT
>JBBAGC010000241.1:0-4271 GCA_041655115.1 Spirochaetota bacterium
ATCTGCAGCAAGAGGAAAGTCTGTTAAAACCGTAGCTGATTTGAATCTTAAACCTCCGGCAGTTGGCACAACAGCATCACTTAATCGGCCATATTCTCCCAAGCCATTATATACAGAAAAAGCTGTTTCAAGTGTATCATAGTTTATGCCACCATGACCTACACGCCCTTTGTAACCCATGTCACGGAGCATGTGGGCTATTCTGACTGCTATCCATGCACTTGTACTATAGGCTTGTCCACTCTTTGGAATACTCCACCAGGAATGGCCAGGATCATTATGAACACGAGTCCAGTCCTGATCTGTGAAAACCTGAATAGCGAATTTCATATCTTTAACATCATCAAGGCTAAGAGGGGTTCCCATTGAAGTAAAGTCATGGGAGTAAAACCAGCGTGGATCAACTTTACATATTCCAACAGTCATTGAGCCAAGCCATTTTCCTATTTCCTTTATCATTAATGAGTTTTCTTCCGGGGTATATTTAGCTTTTTCGTAACCAACTTTGTATGCTACATTTCCAAGAAGAAGATCTCCCTTGTTCCAGCCTATTTTTTCTTTCCTATTAGCTCCTTCCCAGTTTGTCCAGGGGTAAGGGGTTATTTTAAGTGGTTCGCCTCCATGCTGCACACTATCCCTGTATTGATCCATAAGGGATGTGCCTGCAAAAGTAGCGCGAGCCAGGGGGAAGGTTGTTACAAATGTAGGAAGTGCACCCCAATCACCAAGTCCCTTTATCTCATCAGGATGAGTGTAAACAAGGCCATGGTTTACAAGGTTTGGGCCTAATGCGCCAAGAAGACCTCTTCCCCATCCATGGTTAGGTTCGCTAAATCTGTGTACTTCTCCAACCACATATTCGGGTCTGTCCGGAACTGGAAAGGGGAATAGCATTAAAATAGCCATTGCTATCCAGAAAACATTGACTCCCAGTATTACCTTTTTTCTTAAATTTTCTGTAATATCTCCCCACATCCCCCAGGCCATGAAAGATGCAGCAAGCACTACAAAAAAGGATAAAAAAGCGTATATATGGTAATTTGAAACAAAAAACCAGACAACTATTAAAGCTGTCAAAGACCATAAAGCAATGATTACCTTCTTTTTCATATTATCCATGAACAACTCCTTTTGTTATTTAATAAATTATTTGGTTGATCAGACCTTTTTAATCGAATTTCCTCCAGATTATAAATATTGTTTAACTTTATATTCAGCATGAAACGCAGGGTAAAAGGCGCGAAAAATCAGGTTCCATAAATAAATTAAAGAAAATAATTTAATAATGTAACTTTAATTTGTATCAGGCCACTTATAACTGCTGTAATCCATCTTTCATATCTGAATACACCTTGCATTTTACTAATATTTAATTATGAATCTATTCGATAAATGAATCAGGAGTTCTCGATTTATAAAGAAGGTGTATTTTTTTCCTAATCAATTATAAGATAGGCCTATTCTGGTTTAGAAAAAGTTTAAAGTTCCGGATTTGAGTGTTTGGAGGGGGTATGAGAGATTTAATATTCAGCAATGAGCAGTTTACCTTATATGAAGAGTCGGATAAAAAGGGTAAATCCAGGATAGTGTATGAAGTTAAAACAAGGTGTATTAAAGAAGATGTACTGGAAACGCTGTTAATTACTCCACAAAAGGAGAATATAAACAGTTTTAACTGGCTTGAAATGCCGGAAATAAAACAGGTTGAAAATGATATTGTATATATATCTTCTTTAAAATCAGATAAAAGCTTAAAGGCTAAATTGAGAAATAGTGGAAAGATGGATCCGGATCTGGCTATAGAGCTTGTTATTGATGTATCTGAGAAGATTAATTTACTGAATGATGCAGGATTGTTCAATCGAATTATAAAACCGGAAAATATTATTTCTTTTGAAAAAGGTAACAGGCTAATTTTTTCATCAATAAATACAGCTTCTGATATAAAGTATGGGAAAAATCAGATTCCGGAAATTGATTTTATTTTAAATGAACTTAAGTATACTGCTCCTGAATTTTTATTACGCGATGAGCAGACCTTTGATATTAGCAGTAGTATTTATTCCCTGGGTATAATATTTTATGAGCTTTTAACCGGCATTACGCCTTTTCAGTCAGATGAACCTGACGAACTTGTTTATTCCCATCATTTCAGGGAAGCAGTGCCTCCCATTAATCTTAACCATAGTATTCCCCGTGATGTATCAGAAATAGTAATGAAAATGATTGCCAAGTCCAGGGAGGATAGATACATAACAATTCCAGGGCTTATTTATGATCTTGACTATGCTTTGAAAAATATAGACAAGCAAAAAGATGGAATTGGCTTTATTCCCGGACAGCATGATATTCCTGAAAAATTAAGGCTTCCTTCAAAGCTCTATGGACGGGAAGAGGCAGTATTGACAATACAGGGCTCTTTTGAGGCTGCAAGAAGGGGTTCCAAACAGGTGCTTTTTATTAATGGTCCTTCAGGTATAGGGAAGACAGCACTTATAAAGAAAACAATTAATCCTGTTGCTGGTGATTCAGTTTCTTTTCTTTTTGGGAAGTGTGAAGCTATAAAGAGAAATATTCCCTATTTCCCGCTTGTTAAAGCCTTTAATCATATTATTGACTTAATCCTTCTTGAGTCAAGTGAAGTGCAGCAAATATGGAAAGACAGTATTAAAGATACAATTGGTGATAATCTTAGAATTATTGTGGATATGATCCCAAGGTTTAAAGAGCTTTTAGGTGACCCTCCTCCTATCCCTGTTTTGGAGAGTGATGAAAACAGAAACAGGATAAATATTGTTTTTTCAAAGCTTATCAGAATATTTACCCCTCTTAAGCAGCTTCTTATTATTTTTATTGATGATGCTCAATGGATAGATTCTGCATCTCTTTCTTTGATGAAGTATATTTTGAGTTCAGAGGATGTTGGTTCTCTTATTTTTTTATGTTCTTACAGGGATAATGAGATTACTGAATACCATAATCTTAAAATATTCAGGGATGAGATTCATGGAACCATTACAAATGAACTGGAAATTAAACTAAAGCCTCTTGATATAACTGACATTATTAGTATAATATCCGGCACTATTCGCGTAAATGATCAAAGGGTCAGGGAGCTTTCTGAATTAACCCTCAAATTCACTGATGGAAATCCCTTGTATATTAGAGAGTTCATTAGTAATATTTATAAAAATGGGATTCTCCGGTATGATCGTGAAAAAGGCTGGATTTGGGATAATAGCCGGATTTTGCATATTTACGAATCGGACAGTGTAATAAGAACCATGATAAACAGGATGACAGAGCATAGACCTGTTGCAATTGATATACTCAAGAATTCAAGCTGTATTGGAAATACATTTACTATTGAGCTTTTAAGCGAGGTTGTAGATGTTTCTCCCGGATTTATAAATGAGGAGATAAAGCCTTTAATTCGGGACGGCTATTATAGGCATAGGGGAGATGAGTATTTTTTTGCACATGATAAAATAATTGAAGGCGCCCAGTCCCTGTTAACAGAAAAGGAAATCTGTGAAATACACTATAGAATCGCTCAGGTGTTGATGAGAAGGGAAAGGGCTGGTAATAATAATCTGCTCTTTGATATAATAAACCATCTGACCTGTGCATTAAGAATGCTGAATAATGAAGAAAAACTCACCCTTGCTGAACTGAATATCAGGGCTGGTGAAATGGCTATAAGATCCTATGCATATGAGGCTGCGTTAAAATACCTTTATGATGCTATAGAGCTTATAGAAAAAGAAAAGATCGCTAATGATGAGGAAAAAAATCACTATCTCCTGAAGATTTATACTGAATGCTTTATTTGTGAGTATATGATGGATAATATGGAGAGATCTTACGAGCTTTTTTCCATTCTTAACAGCATGTCCATGACCCGTGCAGAGAGGGTAAGGATTTATACCATAAATAGCATGCTCCTTTTTAACTTTAGCAGATCAGAGATGGCAATTGAAATGGGGATTCAGGGGTTGAAGATCCTTGATATTAATATCAGCAAAAACCCCGGAAAAGGACAGATATTTAAAGAGCTGGTTGCTTTTAAAACCAAGATGCTGAATAGAAACCTTGAATCTATTATTCAAATGAAAAAACTGGATAATGATGAAATTCTGGCAGCCATGGAACTTTTTTTTGAACTATGGATGCCTGCATATACGCATAACCATTTATTGATGAAACTTTTAACATTAAAAATGGCAAATATTACGCTGGATCATGGCTTATGTTACATTTCTCCCTTTGCT
>JBBAGC010000242.1:0-4265 GCA_041655115.1 Spirochaetota bacterium
ATCAATAAAAACAAAATATAATTTTGTTTTTATTGATTTTTGGGTTTATGAACCTTATTTATTTATTATCGGTATTTCCATCTACGCCAAGGACAGGACTTGACCCAAGCTGGAGCAATACTATAAATTATGCTTTTATAAATAATATGTCGTTTGGTAAACAAATCATCTTTACTTTTGGTCCTCTTGGAAGTTTTCGCTTTCCTGGATATGTTTATTCAGAACAAACATATAACGTAGCAATATTTTTATTCAATAAAAATAAGGAGCTAGCATGAATAGTTTAAAAGAAAATATATTTAAGTATTTAATAATACTAATCGGGTTTGGTGGTATTTTTTTAGCAATCTTTGGAATATGGAAACCATATTCTTATTGGATAGATGAGCTCTATTCTGTTACTGCTTCAGAGATATCTTTTGTAGATATGTTCAAAAATTTAGTTCTGTACGATGTGCATCCTCCTTTATATCAAGTTATCCTGAAAATATGGATTGGTTTATTTGGTTCTATCGAGACAGTAACAAGAACACTTAGTTTAATTTTTTCCCTCTCATCGTTGGTTGTTTTTGTGAAATATTTTTATAAAAATTTATCAAAATATACTGCTATTATCAGTATATCTTTTTTTACTTCTAATTTTTTATTTATTTACTATTCACAAGAGACAAGATCATACTCGATGATGCTATTTCTATCTACAATTCTTACTATTCTAGCAATAGATAAAATTATCAATGATACAAATAAAAAAACAATTTTTTATATAGCAATATTTTCAATACTTTTATCAATGACTCACCATTTTGGACTTATATATACTGGTTTTGTTCTGTTTTTTTTACTTGTATATTTAAAAAATATCAAAGAGCAGCTTTTAATTATAGTTTCTGGATTGTTATCTTTATCGTGGATAGTATTTCACTATTTATTTGGTAATTTAGGCATTAGAACAGGTGGTAACTTTTGGATCAAATCAGATGGAGTTTTAACCACTATATTTACTTATGTAGATGCGATGCTTCCGCAATTATCCACTGTTATAAGAATTATGTTTAATTATCAAAAGATTTTGATAAGCATATTAACTATCTTGGTATTTGTTGTTTTTTATTATCTTATCAGTAAAAAAATTGAAAAAAATAAAATATCTTTCATTTTAAAAGATAGCAATAAAAATAAAAATGTTTTTATTTTTATGATATTTATAATTATAGGCTTTGTATTTTTGATCGCGATGATAGATTTGCATACTCCTATCTCAACCACAAGAAACTATATAGTTTTGTTACCTATTACCAGCTTGTTAATAGGTTTTATTTTTTCAAGCTTTCCAAGAAATGTATTATTTAGTCTTTTTATCATTGGTTTACTTTATGCTTCTCTTCTGTACTCTTACAAAAAGATATCTTCAAAACAATATCCTATACAAAATCCTAAAGAAGCTACTATCTTTATAGAGGAAAATAAACTTCTTAAAAATAGATCTTTTTACTATAAAGAAATTCCAAATATAGCTTTATCTAAGATGGAAAATAAGATAGCTATTTTTTACTTTAAAAATAAAGAGCAAATAATGGCTACCCCTATAAATGAAAATGATTTATCTACATTAGATTCAAGAGAAAATTTTATCTTTTTCTCACAACACAGAAAGATAGATATTGAAGCTATATTGGAAGAATTGAACAAAGCTGGGTTTAAAAATATCCAATATTACAAACCAAAGGAAAAGTGGGGAAACACGATTGTAATCTGGAATGGAGATGCCAATGAATCCAATTAGTTGGGGACTTTACCCTAAGATAAAATCAAAAAAGCATACTTTTGATTCACTTGAAAATCTTGCAGGCTTGCTAAAAACAGAAGGCGAGTTTATTCCTTTTGGCAATGGCAGAAGCTATGGCGATAGTGCATTAAACGACAATATTATTTATACAAAGCCCTATAATTATTTTTTAGGCTTTGATGAAACAAGTGGCATTTTGCACTGCCAGGCTGGGGTGCTTTTAAGCGAAATATTAAAAATATTTGTGCCAAAGGGATGGTTTTTATCAGTTACTCCAGGCACAAAGCTAATTACAGTTGGTGGTGCAATAGCAAGCGATGTACATGGCAAAAATCATCATATAGAGGGATGTTTTAGCTCTTGTGTAGATGAGTTTAACCTGATGCTTCCTGATGGTAAGATAAAAACAGTTACTAAAAATGATGAACTTTTTTATGCAACTTGTGGTGGCATGGGGCTTACCGGAGTTATACTTGATGCAAAAATATCATTAACAAAAATAAATTCTAAAAACATAAACCAGACAACCATAAAAACAAAAAACCTGAAAGAAACATTTGGTGCATTTGAAAAGTATCAGAATATGCCCTATAGTGTGGCATGGATCGACTGCCTTGCCAAAGGGAAAAATCTTGGCAAGTGCCTGCTTATGGTGGGTGATTTTGCAGATGATGGAGATCTTGATTACAGAAAAAAAATGAAGCTAAACGTACCATTTACCTTTCCTGCATTTACTCTTAACAGCCTTAGTGTGAAAGCATTTAACTGGCTATACTATAAAAAAGCACCAAAAGGTATAAGCCATCAGAAAGTTGATATTGACTCGTTTTTTTATCCGCTGGATGCCATTGACAACTGGAATAGAATTTATGGGAAAAACGGCTTTACCCAGTATCAGTTCATATTGCCAAAAGCAGCAAGCTTTAAAGGACTAAAAGAAATACTGGAAACAATAGCAAAAAGTGGAAAGGGTTCATTTTTAGCAGTGCTTAAATTATATGGAAAAGCAAATAAAAATTATCTCTCATTCCCAATAGAAGGATATAGCCTGGCTCTTGATTTTAAAATAGAAAAGGGACTTTTTGAACTTTTGGACAACCTTGATCAAATAGTAATAAAATATGGCGGAAGGATTTATCTTACAAAGGATGTGCGTGTATCAAAAGAAAATTTTGAAAAAGGATATGAGCATATTGATAAATTTAGAGCATTAAGAAAAGCCTATAAAATGGATAAAAAGCTTCAGTCATTACAATCAAAAAGAGTAGGGATATAAATATGAATTATGTATTAATTGTTGGAGCTAAAAGTGATATTGCAAAAGAACTTGCAAAGGTATATGCTAAAAACGGTTTTAATCTTTATCTAGCAGGAAGAAATAAAAATGAGATAGAATTGATGGCAAAGGATATAAACATACGCTTTGGCGTTAAAACATTAGCAAAAGAACTGGATGTAACTGATTATAAAACACACAAAATATTTTATAACAGCTTAAATCCCAAGCCTGCTGGTGTAATAATAGCAAGCGGATATATGGCTGAACAAAAAGAGTGCGAAAAGGATTTTGAAAAATCACTTAATACCATAAACACAAACTTTACAGGAGCAGTTAGCATTTTAAATATCATAGCTAATGACATGGAAGCAAGAGGCGATGGTTTTATTGTAGGCATTAGTTCAGTAGCAGGTGATAGAGGTCGTAAGACAAACTATATTTATGGCAGTAGCAAGGCAGGATTTACTGCTTATTTGAGTGGCCTGCGAAATAGACTTCATTCAAGCAGCGTAAAGATATTGACTGTTAAACCTGGATTTGTAAATACAAAAATGACAGCAGAGCTTGACTTGCCAGCAAAACTTACAGCTGAAGCAAAAGATGTTGCAATAGGTATTTATAATGCACAGCGAAAAGGTAAGGATGTAATTTATACTAAATCTATTTGGTGGTTTATAATGCTAATTATTAAAAATATCCCGGAAAGGATATTTAAAAGGCTTTTAATTTGAAGCAAGTCTTAGCTCTCTTTGATTTTGATGGCACTATCACCAGAAATGATAGTATGATTAAATTTATCCGTTTTGCAGCGGGGGATTTTAAATTTTTGCTAGGGTTTACAGTTTTGTTGCCTGTATTAATCAGCTATAAACTAAAGCTTATGTCAAATCACAAAGCAAAGGAAATAGTCCTTTGCTATTTTTTTAAAGGCTGGAGTGAAGCAAAGTTTGTAAAAATGGCAAGTGAATATTCGCTTAATCATATAGAAAAAATCCTGCGACCAGAGGCAGTGAAAAAAATAAACTGGCACAGGCAAAATGGGCACAAAGTGGTGGTGATTTCTGCTTCTTTAGAATGCTGGCTTCGCCCATGGTGTGAGGCAAATGATCTGAAATTAATAGCCACTAAATTTGAGGTAAAAAATGGCCTAATTACAGGCAGGCTGCTTAGTAAAAATTGTTTTGGAGCGGAAAAAGT
>JBBAGC010000243.1:0-4263 GCA_041655115.1 Spirochaetota bacterium
TATTCGTGAGGAGTTATTTAAAGCTGCAAAGAGTGCTGGAGGATTTTTGATAGAAGATGAAGACCTTCTTGATACTGTTGCATATCTGGTTGAATCTCCCTATGTTATTCCCTGTGAATTTGACAGTGCTTTTCTTGATATACCGGATATTGTTCTTATTGCAGAGATGAAGGAGCACCAGAAGTATTTTGCTGTTTCTGATAAATCGGGCAAGCTTATTAATAAATTTCTTGTTACATCAAATAATCCTCCAAACAGCAATATTGTAAAAGGTAATCTTAAGGTAATATCTGCCAGGTTTAGTGATGCCGAATTTTTCTATAAAGAGGATGCCAAACTTAAGCTTGCTGACAGAGTGGAATCTCTTAAAAACGTAATTTTCCACAAGGATCTTGGCTCTATATATGATAAAATTGGAAGAATGACAAAGATAGCTGAAAGCTTTTGCAATGTTCTTTCTCTTGACAGTCTGGTGAAGTCAAAAGTTGAAAGGGCTGTTTTTCTTAGCAAGGCTGATCTTAATACTGCAATGGTTAATGAGTTTGCTTCACTCCAGGGAGAGATTGGACGAATTTATGCCCTTAATGATGAAGAGGATAAAGAGGTTGCTGAAGCAATATACGATCAGTACAGACCCAGGTTTCATGGAGATGAAATTCCATCTGGAATGGTTTCTGTAATTGTTTCTTTGAGCGAAAAAATTGATAATATTTTTGGTTCATTTTCAGTGGGCAATATTCCCAAGGGCTCACAGGATCCCTATGCTCTTAGAAGACAGGCAAATGCCATTGTTGAGCTTATACTGAGGAATGGGTTAAGTTTCCAGCTCAAGGATATTTTTAACAAGGTGTCAGGGAACTATAAAGATGGATCATCTCTTGTTGAAAAAATAATTGAATTTGTAAGCGTAAGGGCAAAAACCATTTTCACTGACAATGGTTTTCGCTATGATGAAATTGATGCATCAATGGTGCATGGAGATACGAATTATCTTGAGATTTACAAAAGGGCGGAAAGTCTTCATAAGTTCAGGGGAAATGAAAAGTTTTCGGAGCTTCTTCTTGGATTAAAACGAATGAATAATATAGTAAACAGCTTTAGAAAAGATAATAAAGATTATGTTTTAAATTTCAAGGAGTCTCTTTTTGAGGAAAAAGAGGAAAGGGAGCTTTACAGCTTTTTTAATGAAAAAGAGGAGCAGATTAAAAGCCATATCAAGGAGAGCAGATATATTGAGCTTTTTAAGCTTATTACAGAGGGAAAGCCCTTTATAGATTTATTTTTTGACAGGGTTATGGTAATGGATAAACGGGTTGAGGTAAGGGATAACAGGCTTTATCTGCTTGAGGACATACTTAAAAATTTTTCAGCAATAATTGATTTTTCCAGGATAAGCGATAAGTAAACTGTTTTTAGGGTATATGAACCTTTGCATATCCGCTTATTTTATTTATATGTGTTTTTGCGTGGTATGTATTTTGATCAAAATCAGTGTAGTCAAGGTTAGCTCCAGTGTATCCTTTTTCTGCCTCCTGTCTATCCTCTTTGGAATCATCCCACTGTATAAATCCGACCCTGTAAAAGTAAACTCCTGTAATGGCCTGATGTGTAAGATCGTCCGTATATTGTTTTGTTGAGCCATTATTTAATGATTTGTAATCCCCGATTTCATTATTCCATTTATAGGCTATCATCTCGTATGATGAATATTCATCATTTGCACGACTTGTTCTGTAAATCTCTATGCCTGCAAAATCTTCAGATAAGTCAGTTTCAGACCAGGTAATAATTACGTTATTAGAGATTGCTTTGTATTCAGCATTAATAGAAAATGAAGCACGCTTTGTAATCAGACCTTCTGTATAATCTGAAACATAGGAGCACCCTGAAAGAGAGTAAAGAAGAAGGAATATTATTATTTTTATATGTTTCATAAATTTTCCTTAACTTAATTATATCCTGAAAAAAAGATTCCCTTCAACAGACCATTTATCTGCAGTTTCAGAAAGCATTCTCAGATCTTTTGAAAAATTTCTCTGTGCAGTAATTCCAGCTCCCAACATAAACAGTTCAAATTCGCACCCAATAATCCATCCATAAATAGCATTTCCCCTGTCAGGGTTAGTCCTGTGTATGGATATTGCCGGATCCCAGTACCAGCTCATTCCTGTGTAGGCTTTAAAAGCTATTGATTCATAAGTTTTTAAAGGTTCAAGATTAATCAGCAGATTCCACTCCTTGCCCAGGGGTGGATTAATTTTATCACCATCGATCTTTTTATATATTTTTTTAGTGATGTATTGAAAAGACCCTGAACCTTCAACTGTAAAGTATTTTGTGAGCCTTTGAGTTATGCTTAAAGAAAAAAGCAGGAGTTTTGCCCTGTCTTTGGAATAATCAGTGTTTGCATCTTTGCCTGCTGTGGTTTTTACCCACACAGGATCAAAGAGTTCATCATTATAGGCTGCTGAATAGTCAAATCCTGTTACAATAGCAGGGAAGTATATGGACTGGTTTACACCGAGTAAATATAAAAAAGGATTTAAGGTTAAGTCTAATTTTACTGATTCAGCTATGCCATTATCAAAGTTCATGGAATATCTCGCTGTTCCTATAAATTCCATTGCAATAAAGTATTTTTTGTAATGTACTTGGGGATCAAAATAGCTGATTGTTCCATCCTCTTTTGGCAGATATTCATTGTTTATTATTAATCCTGTGTGTACAGTTAGGTATGGTCTCCATAGCAGGGAAAGTGCATATATATCATCAAAAAATTGGGGATGTTTATAATCAGTAATTGTTTCTGTGCCTGAAAGACCTCTGTCAGCTTTTAATGTTTTTGTAAGGCCATAGTGAAATCCGGTTGCTGTAACTGCTATTAGGAAGCTGGATTTTTCCGAATATTCTATTTTGCTCCCAAAGGGAAATGCCAATGTCATGCTTCCGTATGTGCGCACCAGATTAAGGTCTGTTGTTTCGTATTGGCTTTTACCAGCATTATATGTATTAATGTTAAATCCAGATACCCAGTTTATTTTTCCATAAATATCAAAGTAAAAGTTTTCTTCTTTGAGTATATCCCATTGATTAAGAAATAATTCCTGTACAGTATTGCTTCTTGAAACAGAGTTATGCAGGGTTGATGCTTCATATATTTCAGATGAAGCGTTTTTAATAACTAATAAGATAAAAAAAAAAAAGATTGTTTTTTTCATATAGTTTTATCTGTTATTCTTTCTTAATATTTTAGTAATCTAAGTGTAGTAATATAATGATTATTTTATATTAAATCAAAGAAAAAGCTGTAAGTTTTTAAAAAAACTGTTTTTTGGAAAATATTAATGTATTGTGTAATAGTATCAAATTATTAATCTGACTTGAATGTCTATAAAAAAAGAATATAAACTAACGGACTGGCTCCCAGTAACAAAAAAGGAGGCTTTGCTTCGCGGCTGGGACAAGGTGGATGTTGTCCTTTTTTCAGGAGATGCCTATGTGGATCATCCGTCATTTGGTACAGCTGTAATTTCAAGGATTATAGAGAGTGCTGGATTGCGTATTGCAATTGTGCCTCAGCCGGACTGGCGCGGCGATTTAAGAGATTTTAAAAAATTTGGCGCACCGCGTTTATTTTTTGCTGTAACAGCAGGGGCAATGGATTCCATGGTAAACCATTACACAGCAGCAAAAAGATTAAGGTCAAATGATGCTTACAGCCCTGGCGGACGAAACAGCATGCGCCCTGATTATGCTGTTACTGTGTACACTAAAATTTTAAAAAAACTATACCCGGAAGTTCCGGTTCTTATTGGTGGCATTGAAGCATCGCTGCGCAGATTTACACATTATGATTATTGGTCAGATTCTTTAAAACCTCCCATACTTTTTGAGAGTGGTGCTGATTTGCTTATTTACGGAATGGGTGAATTACCACTTTTAAAGCTTCTTGAAATGTTGGAAAAAAATATACCCTTTAATTCCCTTAAAAATCTGGAACAAACAGGATATGCGATTGGCAAAAATGAAACTATTTCTGTGCTGAAAAATATAGAGGATATTGAATTATATTCACATGAAGAGTGTATTGCTAATAAAAAAAAGTTCATGGAAAATTTTAAAATTACAGAAAGTATATGTGACTCAAACAGCAATGTGAGGCTAATACAGAGGTGTGGAGATTCCAGAATTGTCATCAATCCTTTTATACATAGTTTGAGCGAAGAGGAGACAGACAGGGGGTTTGATCTCCCATTTACCAGA
>JBBAGC010000244.1:0-4224 GCA_041655115.1 Spirochaetota bacterium
CTGTTTCTTATTTCAGCCTTCTGATCATTATTAAGAGAGCTTCCATCAATGCCATCAAGAATATAGGTGCCTGAAGTTGGAGTATCAAGAAAGCCCAGAATATTCATAAAGGTGGATTTCCCTGATCCGGAAGCACCCATTATAGCCATAAATTCACCTTCATGGAAATCCAAAGAAATACCTTTTAAAGCTTTAACTTTAACTTCTTCACTAAGGTTATATATTTTTATCAGATCTTTTATTTCAATAATCTTCTTTTTCATTTCCAGCCAGATTTATACTATTTGTCCTTTACCCTGATAAGCACCTCATCCTTGTCTGTAAGGCCTGAAATTATTTCAGTATAAAGATCGCCTGACAACCCGGTTTCAACCTTAATGCCTTTGTATGGTTTCCCTACAATTCCTGACTTAACCCAAACCATACTATTTGATGAATCGGGAATTTCCCCATCCTCAGGTGTAACCATCAATGCCTGGTTTAAAACACGCATTACATTTTCCTTTTCATCAATCACCACTGTTGCAGTGGCAGTCATTCCGGGCTTTAAAAGAAGATCATCATTATCTCCAATAACAATACACTTATAGGAAACCAGGCTTCCGCTTTTTACAGGATTAATTCGCACCTGTTCAATTTTTCCTGTAAAACGTTTTTCCGGGAAAGCACTTACAGTAAAAATGACCTGCTGCCCTGTTTTAACAAAACCTATGTCTGACTCATCCACACTTATAGTAAGAAGCATCTTTTTTAAATTTTCAGCCAAAAGAAAGAGTGGAGCATTAACTGATATGGGATCATCTTTATTACGATATATATTAATTACAATACCATTGATTGGAGAATATACACTTGTAAAACCTCTTTCAGATTTTGCCTGCTCATAATCAAGCTTTATCTGGGTATACTTATTTTGAACAACCTTGTAATTCATTTCAGCCTGCTCCATTGCACGCTTTGAAATCAAATTATCCTTAAACAGGTTCTGTTTGCCTTCCAGATCCGCCTTGGCTGATAAAACCTCAAGACCTGCACTTTCAAGCTGTCCGGATATACGCTCTATTCTTTGATCTATTGCGATTGAATCTATTTTTAATAACAATTGCCCTTTGGAAACTGTTTGATTGAAATCTGTATAAGTTTTAAGAATTATGCCATTTATTTTACTAAGAATTACAACAGGATCCACCACATCCAATTCACCTGTTACAGCAATAGTTTTTTTTACTGCTCCTTGAGTAACTTTATCAAAAACATACTCCTTTTCATCAGATTTGCTGCAATTTCTTATAAATAAAGCTAAAAAGAGAAATAAAACAGCAACAATAGCATAGGTTACTGTTTTTCTGCCTGGTTTAAACATATTGACTCCTCTTCAATACCAATTGTATTTGCAAGCCCGGCAAAAGTCTGTAAATAAGAATACTTTGCTTCAAGATGACCCAGCCTTGCTCTGATTACACTAAGTTCAGCATCCTGCAGATCCATTAGAGAACCATTTCCATATTCATAACTCCTTTGAGCAAGCAACTGGTGCCTTTCCGCATTGTCATGAATAAGAAGAGAAAGCTCAATCTGCTTTTTGATTTCATCAAGACTTCTTACCTGATCTCTTATTGTATTTTTTGTTCCTGTAAGAATATCCTTTTCTTTATATGATAAAATATTATAATCGCTTGTTGCTGAATCTACAAGAGCGCTTGTTTTCCCACCTGAGTAAACAGGAACAGATGCTCTGATTGTGCCATGAAAAGCAGGACTCCAGCTTTCGCCTTTAAAATTGTCAGCAATACTTTCTGCAAGTTGAATTTTTTTATTTTCATATCCAAACCCAAGCAAAAGATCTACTTTGGGAAAATGATTAGCCCGCTCCTGAGATATTTTTAACCTTGCGATTCTTTTTTCAAGTTTTGTTTTCCTAATCATGGGATTATAAATATCCGCTAACCTGTAAAGATCTTCCAGTGAATATTTAAGTTCAGGAAATGACTCTACTTCAACAGGAGAAAAATCACGCGTATCATCCTGGTCAAGCCCCATAGAATTAAGAAGATTCTGCTTCATTCGCCTTTCATTATTTTTTGCCCGCTCATAAAATAATTGGGCATCACCCATATCAAGTTCAGCTTTGGTTACATCAAGAACAGGCCTTAACCCGTTTTCAAAAAGAAGACGTGCCAAATCTGCCTTTCGTTTATTCTTTTCAAATATCTCTTCCCAGAGCTCCAGGGTTTTTTTAGACTGCAAATATCCATAATAGGATTTCTTTACATTAAAAGTTAGGTTATCCAATGACTTTTGTCTGTCTATTTTAGAAATATCTATATTTACCTTGGCTGACTCTGCAAGAAGATCCTTTCTGGCGTCATAGAGGTTGTAAATCACAGTAAGACCTGCAAATAATCCTATATCAGTATCCTGCCCTGGTATATTAAACGCAGTATTGGCACTGGCACCTGGTTTGGTGTACTCAACGGTTTTAAGTTCTCCATCAATCAAAATACTTTTTGATGCTACTGCTGCTTTGTAACCTGCAACACTTTTCTTATTATTTTCAATTGCAATAAAAACATCAGGGTGATTTTGCAAAGCAATATTAAGACACTCAATAAGGGTTATTTTTCGTTGTGAAGCCTTCAGGTTAAAAGGGATAATTGATAAAATTATAACTAATGACAATATTCTGATATGAAGTTTCATTACAACCTTTAACACATTATGATAATAATTTTTTATATATCAATAAATAGTTTATATCTGTCAAGACAATAAAAAAACATGCATTATACAAAAAAATACCTCAAGAAACCATCATAATATTAATCCCGAACTGTTTATTTATGCCAAAAATCTTTGAATTTAAAAAAATATTGCATTATTTGAAAAATTGTTTGACAGTTATGTCATATAAAATTATCAATACTCCCGTTGTCAAGCTGGCGTAGCTCAATCGGTAGAGCAGCTGATTTGTAATCAGCTTGTTGGGGGTTCAAGTCCTCTCGCCAGCTCTTAAACTTTGGTGAGGTTCCCGAGTGGCCAAAGGGAAAAGACTGTAAATCTTTCGGCGAAGCCTTCGAAGGTTCGAATCCTTCCCTCACCAAAATTGTTAAAAAAAGACCTCTGATTATCAGAGGTCTTTTTTTTGAAACCTGCCTGTTTTTTAGCATCATCTGCCCATAACCTTTTTTAAATTTTAGCAAACAACCCTTAATAAACAGGTGATTAAAAGGATTGCCTCTAATCACACAAACTCAATTTAAACCAGGGAATATATCAGCAGCTTTTCTTCTATTCCAGGCCAGCTGTATAAATCTATATTTTCTTCTTCTTTATGACTTAATAGCAATTCATAAAAATGCTCATCTCCAGAAGATGCCGGATGGGGATTCCCAATATAAATTATTTTC
Source organism: Spirochaetota bacterium (assembly GCA_041655115.1). GTDB lineage: Bacteria > Spirochaetota > UBA4802 > UBA4802 > UBA5550 > JBBAGC01. The sequence continues at coordinate 3,408 of JBBAGC010000244.1, forward strand.
TTCCCTCCTCTTTTTTTATAGCTGTACAGGGCATTATAGGCCATACTGCTCATAGGCATGGGCCATGCCATAAAAAGCGTTCTGTCAGGGTGGGCAGATGCTGCTGATTCATCTCCCTGGATAATATTATACCAGGAATCATCAAACCAGGCATTGCCTTTGTACCACTCCCAGGGAGCATGTTCCCCTGGCGGAAAGCTGTCATAGGCAATAACATCCCCACCCAACTCACTTATGCACCTGGCCCAGTATCCGCTCCCAGCTCCTATTTCAACAATTGGAGAACAAGCTGCTATTTTTTTAAGTACTTCATAATAGGGAATGGTAAAACTGTATTCAGTAACAAAGTCATTGCGCATAAACAATAGCTTTGATGCTGTTTTATCTATTCCATTAGCTATGTTATCATCAATTAATTTTAACACCTTTTTCAGATAGGGATTATATATTTTAAAATCATTATTGCCTGGCTTAAACTCCAGGATGCTGTTTTTTATGGAATACATTTAAACCTTGTAAACTGATGAATTTTAATTTTTAAAATCTATAATAAAAAATACTACAAACCCATTTTAACACTTTCTGTTTTAAAGTACAGAAGATAAAAACAGAAGATGTAAATAAATTGTCAGGTTAAAATTGAATAATAATTTGACAAAAGCTGATTTAAAATATGTTTTATTATTATAATAATACTGGAAAAAGCCCCTATCCCCTAAAGGGGGAATAAATCTTATTTGTTTTTCCAATATTTTATAAAAAGAATTATAATAATACTGGAATAAAAAATGATCAATATACATGAAAAATACTCCAG
>JBBAGC010000245.1:0-4218 GCA_041655115.1 Spirochaetota bacterium
CCAGGTTGATTCATCAGCAACACGAAAGTTTGGTGGGGCTGGTTTGGGGCTGGCAATTTCCGCCAAGTTTGCAGAAGCAATGGGCAGCAGAATAGACTTTATTAGTGAACCTGATAAAGGTTCTACCTTCTTTTTCACTCTTGAAACAAAATTTGAAGCTATTGATGCAGAGCGTAGTTTAATGGAAAACAGCTTGTCAGATGATTCATTGGATTTATCTGAACATATTTTATTTAAAACCTGGGAAAATCCATCTATCATGATTGTAGAAGATGATTCCATAAGCAGGCTTCTTGTGAAAACTATAATAAAAAAAATTATTCCGGAAGCTAATGTGATTGAAGCGAAAAACGGCAAAGAGGCTCTTTCTGCAGTAAAGGAATGTAAACCTGAAATTATTTTCATGGATGTCCAGATGCCGGAAATGGACGGGCTTGAAGCAACAAGGCAAATCCGCATGCTGGAGCAGGGCAGTGAAAAACGGGTACCGGTTATTGCTCTTAGTGCAGGTGTTATAAAGGAGGAGCGAAATACATGCTTTCAGGCTGGCATGGATTATTTTTTGGCAAAGCCGGTTATTAGGCGTGATCTGGAAAATGTTATGAATAAATATCTTGAGGATTAATTTTTCCTTTTTCTATCATTTCTTTAACATAGGTTTTAATTTTACTTTCGTGTCCTTTTTCAAAAGATGTTAATTCAACGCCAAATATTCCTTTGCTGGTAAGTTCAGCATTGGAGTGTTTTATTATACCTTGTGCTTTAAAGCACTTATCAGGGGGCAGCGTAATAATAAGGTTAATTGGTTTATCAATATCGCATCCTTCAAACTTATAAGGAACTTCAATTCCCATGCCATTTTCACTTACATTAAGAGCATGGAAAATATCAAGAAAGCCATCCCCCATAATTTGAATTTCAACAGGATTTTGCGGATCAGGGTAAACCCTTATTTTTTTTCTCTGGTCAGTCATTTTATTCAGCTCCAAGATATTTTTCCAGGTATTCTGTAAGGTCACGAATATTTTTTCTTATCATTTTTTTAAATTCTACAGGTATATTTTGATCCATAACAACGCGGTAGTAGTTGATTGCGTCTTTAACCCTTCTTTGTTTTATAAATTCATCTGCCCTGACAAGCATGGGTTTATATCTGTAAAAGGAGTATTCAAGAATATTTTTTTCCCTTGAAAGGCTAAACTCATCAGGAAGCTTTTTAAAGTCATAGCTTACTTTGAGAATAGGGAGTTCCTTTTTTTTGATTCTATCTGGCTTGATAAATTTTTTATAAAAATCATGTTCAGCCTTTATCCTTTCATCCATGGTTGTATCATCCAGGCTGTATTCAGGTTCATCCTTTTGGAAATCACCTAATATTTCAAATTCTGAACTATCTGCCTTTTTTTCATCGCCTTTTAAAATCTTTTCAAAAATATCTTCATCAGTAAGGGTACTCTCATCTTTTGTTTGACCGTAATCGCTTAAAAGTTCAAATTCATTGGGGTCTTCTTCCTCATCTATATGCTTTTGAATTTCTTTTTCTTTTTCATGGAGAATATTTTCATAGGGAGTTTCAATTATATCTTCCTTAGCCGGTTCCTTTATTTTTTCTTCTTTTGGTTTTGGAATTTCTTCTTTAGCTGTTTCAATTTTTATTTCCTCATTTAGAGGAAGAGGGGATTTGTCTTCTATAATTTCATCTGCTTTAATATATTCATCAGGAGCTTTCTGTAGTTCAAAAGGTTCTGGAAGTGGTTCTGGTTCTGGTACAGGTTCTGGAAGTGATTCAGATTTAATTTCAGGTTCAGGTTCAGGTTTTGGCGCAGGCGTCTGTTCTGGTTCAGGTTTGGATTCAAGTATAGGTTCTGGTGTTGGTTCGGGCTCTGGAAGAGGTTCAGGAAGTGGCTTTTGTACTGGTTCTGGTTCTACCTTTATTTTATTTCCCTGCCTGCTTATACTTTCCAGGATTTCAAGCACAGGTTCTGGATCAAAGTGTACTGGTATGGATGATTCGTATTTGGCATGCACTATGCGAGGTTCATTGCTGCTTTCCGGAATTTTTAAATTGCTTAAATTTTCAATTTTATTGTTTAGCTTATCCAGGGTGTTTTTTAAATCAGAAAATCCCCGCATGTCATCTTTAATTTGATTAAGAAGCTCACTTCTAATCAGGTCTTTTTCTTTTTCATTAAGCAGTTTAAGCTCATACTCTCTTGTCTGGTAAAGCCTGTTTAATTCATTCAGGGCTTTGTTTTTATCATTGTCTAATTCTGTAAATTTTTCCTTGAGATTGCTTAATTCATTCTGGAGATTGTGAAGTTCTTCGCTCTTGTCCGGAAGCAGCTTTTGATCAGTTTCAGTTTTTAATTTTTCAATTTCATCTTTAACATTTAAAAGCTGGCCTGATATTTGCTCTGATATTTTTTTTATAATATCATCAGTATTAAAATTTTTTTCCGAAAGGCCAATGTTTATGGTTTGTGGTACCTGACCATCTATTTTTAATTTTAATTCACCTGGTTGCCCTGATTGCCCCGGAAGTTGAGAAGAGTACATGGATTCCATTTTTTTCTTAACATCTTCTTCCCGTCGTTTGCGAAACAGGTTAAGGTACTCAATATTGCTTTCAATTTTGCTCTTTACGTCAAAATCTGAAATTCTGTCACTAACCCCCTGAAAGAGAGATATGGCTGTTTCATAATCGCCTTTAATGGCATAAATTTCAGAATTAACCAGGGTTCTTTTGTATAGTTTGAATCTGGAATTGTCCGGGATAATTTCATTGGCTGAAAAGGGAAGTTCCAGAACACCGGAGGGTTCGCTTCTTTTTATACGTTCCTGATCAATACCTTTTTCAGGCTCTTCCGGGAATTCCTGTTCAATAGCCCTGTCAGATGATCTTCTCCTGAAAATCTTTTCAGGTTCACTTTCAACAGGTTCTATTATTTCATCTGTCTTTGGTGGCGTTTTCTCATTTTTATTGCTAAAAAGAAGCCATGCAATTATGAGAAGTATTATCATTAGTACTACAATTAATATTATGTTCATAAACCTTGTTTCTTTGTTTTTCCTTTGTAAAATAAAAACAACTTTCTTCTATATATAGTATCGCAATAAATACAGTATAATATAATCAGTTATTATATTAAAAGAATATTTTGTCAGCAATAATTCCAAGCAGGTTTTTTAGTTTAAAAAATTTAATTTTTATACCTGGGTATATTATTAGATTAGCGCCTTTTAAACAGCTAACAGTTTCAGTTTAAGCAAGCCTTTGGGCAGCAAGAGGGCAGAGCGTTGTAACTTAACTATCAGAATGATTCATATACTGTACTGTTTTATTAAATTTTATAAAGACAATTTGTTAAATATCTGGACTTTGTTTGCAGGATTATTAAAATATGCATAAATTCCAGTTATAATATTAATTTTTCAGAGGGTAATATAATGGCTAAATCAGAAAAAAAAGTTTCAAAGGATATGACATTTGGGGAGCTTTTACAGTCCTATCCTGATGCAGCTCCTATTTTAAGTAAATATGGGCTTCACTGTGTTGGATGCCGTTTAGCAGTGTCAGAAACCCTTGAGCAGGGTATGCGTGCCCATGGGCGTAGTGATGCAAATTTAGCAGAACTGCTTAATGAGTTAAATTCAGCTATTGCTTAGAGGTTGAAATAACAGGAGTTTTATAAAAGCCCCCATAATTTGTTTTGGGGGCTTTTTATGGCTCAGGTTAAATATTAGCTACAAGTACAGCCATGGAATGGGATTTTACTGTAAAGAAGTTTTTATTTACTTCTGGTTCATCTTTGTTAAATATATCAAGTCCCTGTGATTCAGCCGTGTTTATTGCAACTTTCCATTTTTTGCCATTTGGGGCTGGAGGAATTATAAAAACGGTGTTTTTGCCTGATGCATTAAACATCATGTAAATATCAGAATCCTGAATGTTTTTTTTATCCAGGGCATATTCTCCATTTATAAGCAGGGCTATTATATTTTTTTTATCATTCCAGTCAGGCTCAATGCCCTTGGGATCAAACCATTTTATGTCTTCTGAAGATTTTCCTGGCATCTGTTTGCCTGTAAAAAATTCTCCTCTTCTTATAATAGGGTGGGCTTTTCTGAATGAGATAACACCTTTTGTAAAATCATGGATTTCCCGGTTTTTCTCTAAAAAATCCCAGTTAAGCCAGGATATTTCATTGTCCTGACAAT
>JBBAGC010000246.1:0-4182 GCA_041655115.1 Spirochaetota bacterium
AGATTAAGTAATGCTGTTGTTCCTGATGCCGGAGGATTAAGGTTTAAAACAGCTACAATACTTACAAGCTTTCCAATGGAGCCGGACACTGTAAGAAATTCCTATGGTGTTACCAGGTTTTGTGAGCATTGTGACAGATGTGCAAGAGCATGTCCGGTTAATGCAATCCCAATGGGTGAGCCAACTGTTGAGAACGGTATAAAAATGTGGCACGTTGATAAAGATAAATGTGTTCGTTTTAGAGCCGGTAATCTTAATGGTAACTGCTGTAATGAGTGCCTCAAGGTTTGTCCATATAATAAACCTGACAATCTGTTCCATAGACTTGGTTCATATATGACAAAGCATTCCTTCCTTGCACCATGGCTTTTTGGTGATGTAAAAGGTGTTGGCCTTGAAGACTGGCTTGCTTATCAGTATTCAACTGAAGCAGGAGATTTTGGTAAAAACAGGCCTGCAAGATGGATTCAGGAGAATCCAGGCTATAAGATTGATCTGCCCAGACAGGTAGGTAAATATATCTACACTGAAGAAGACAGATCAACTGCAGAGGAGTGGGCTACAGGTATTGGAGCTGAAATGGGTAAAGTTGGCCTTAAGTATAAAGGCATTGAATGGGGCAAAATTCCTGAAAGACTTCTTGATGAGAACGGTAGAAACAGAAATGTTCACTGGGATTATGATGAAGGCGAGTTAGGCCCTGATGTTCAAAACATAGGCAGAACACTAACAGAAGCAGAGGCTCAGGAGCTTTTTAAATCAGGCAAGGCTTTTACAGGTGGCTGGTACAAGAAGCACGAAGATGTATATCCTCCAAGGTCAGATTATGAAAAGCAGTTCATGACTTATGAAGAAGCTTCAGAAAAATGGGCTAAGGAATAAAGGAGGGTTAAAATGGGTCTTAAGATAAAAAGGAAAGAAGGTGTTTCTTTAAGCCTCAAGTGGATTGAGTTATATGCATGGGCAGTAACAATTTGCATGTTGCTCTTTGGATTGTGGGGCTTTTATGATGGGATTGAGATAGGCAGTCGTTCAGCAGGATTGAAGTTTATTCTGTTTTTCCTGATAATACTTTGTCCCAATCTGGTGATTTTGTTTTTTTATAAGCCAAAAGCATCAAAAGAGTAGCTTTGCTGATGCAGGCATAAAATAGATTTCCGGCATCAACTATCTGTGGATTTAAAACAGAAATGCCTGGACGCATAAAAGATGCCGGAAACCTATATAAAAAGATAAGATGTTTTAACTCACTTAAAGTTAAAAAAATAATTAGAGGAAATAATATGATTAAAAAACTTTCAAGTATTGCAACATTATTTATAATTCTTATTTTTGCTTCCAGTGCTTTTGCCCAAAGCGGAGCTGCTTCTGGATTAAAGTTCGATCCCTATATTTCAGTAAGGGCTTTTTTAGGCTACCATTATATGGATGAGGCTGGAAAATCCAGTGAAACAGAGCTTGTGCACAGGCTTCAGGCAAACACAAGAATAGGAACCAAAATGGAAGTTGCTGGAGTTAAGGCTCATGTAGAAATTGGTCTTAACACCAATGCACAGGGAGATCCCGCATATTTAAGGCTTGCTTATGCAACCTATAATTTTCAGGATTTTCAGATTATGGTAGGACAAAACTATACACCATATTTTTTTCCTGCTACAGGTGACTATATAGATGACAATGGCCTTGGTTCATTTGGTCATGCCTCTGATGGACGCAACCATCAGATAATGCTATCATGGAAAGGAGCCTATTTATCACTTATAGAAACGAAAAAATCAACAGGTGCTGAGACTGTAGCAGATACTACAGTTATTTTTCCAAAGGTTGCTCTTGGCCATGATTACAAGTTTGGTGCAGGCATGGTAGGTTTTGGTGGTGCTTATAATACTATTAAAATTGATGATGCATCTAAAGCTTATGATGGTAAATATCTTAACTCCTGGATTACATACCTCCGCTTTAATCTCGCAGTTGAGGATTTTGTACTAAGGGGTTCTGCTATGTATGGTTTTAATACAGGAAACTTTGGGCTTGATGCAAGGCCAGCTGCAAATGCAGATTCAATAGGAGTAAATATGCCTACTTCTGCTGTAGCAGTTGGTGGGAAGTTTAAGGATTCCAAACATTTTATGGGATACATTAACCCCATGTATAAGCTGTCGCCATCTATTCTTATTGGTCTTGGTGCAGGTTATGCCCAGGTTGATAATTCAGAATATGCTAAAACAGACAGACAGGTTGCATACTTTGTAAACATGAAGTATGACATCAACAAGTACTTCCACATTGCTCCTGAGTTTGTTTACAGAGATTTCATGAAGGATGAAAATGGCGCTAAGCAAGGATCTGAATTTTACGCAGGTGCAAAAGTGCAGCTTGACGTTTTCTAATTAGATGATATTTTAATCGTGATTTCCTGGGGAAACCGGGGATTCATTTATGTGTGCCCGTAGAGGTAGGTCTGAGACCTACCTCTACGGATTTTTTCTGCCTTTACGGATTTCCATGAATAAGCACATTTACCGGCTCTATTCCTGAAACATCTCCTTTTTCAATAGCTTTAAGAACTGCTCCACCACCTGTAAAAATATAGTACCTGGGGCTGTCAAGTGCAACAATATAAAGTCCTGGTAAAAGGCGTTTAAGCTCCTGCATTGTGTCTCCGCCTCCGTAAAGCTTAACAGCATCCTTGTTGTCATCAATAAGCTCATCCAGGGCAATTGTACCTTCATTAAAATGGGGAGTGTATCCCATTACAGCATTAACAAAAACAGTTTTTGCCTCATGGAATATTTTATTAATAACAGGGTCAGTAAAGCTTTCAGGAGCAACATCAAGAACGAAGTTAAGCCTGTCTCCTTTTTTAAAGTTTCGTACATCCCTGGTGCGAAATTTACCTTCAAACTTGCCATCCATTGTATCTGATTCAATAACAAGAGGGAGTTCAACAAGTTTCCCTGGGAATTTTTTTGAATGCTCAACAAATTCCAAAGCAAGCCTCATGTCCTCATCATCAATCCCATTGATATGTACACCATATTTTGCAGAAAGGTAGGCATTGTAAATCACACCTCCTAAAACAAGGTGATCGCATTTTTCAATAAGCGCATAAAGAGGCTCAATCTTTGTGTCAAATTTAGCTCCTGCTACAACAGCAACAAAGGGGCGTGTTGGTTCATAAAGCCTGTCCAGGTTTTCAAGCTCCTTTTGTAAAAGGAATCCGGCATAGGAAGGCAAAAATTTATTAACACCAACAGTTGAGGCATGGGGCTGCCATGAGCCAAAGGCATCATTTATAAAAATATCAGCAAGCCCTGCAAGCTGGTTGGCAAACCGTAAAGCCTCTTCATCTGTGCCTTCCTCTCCAAAGAACCACCTGGTATTGGGAAGGTATATTCCGTCAATTTTATCTTCTTTCAGCTGTTTAATCATGTGATTTATTGATGTTTCAATACCGGTGTAGCCTTTATTTTCATCTATTTGAAATTCCGGAACCTGTAAAGTAATGTGAAGTTTTTCCTGAAGATAATCCACAATGGGCTGCACAGAGCTTTTTTCACTAATGGATATTTTCCCTGTGCTTTTTTCTCTTGGCCTTCCAACGTGGGTCATTAGTATAAGCTTCCCGCCCCTTGCTACAATATGGTAAAGGGTTCCTATTGTGGCATCAATCCTGTAGGGGTCGTGAATAACTCCGCTTTTAACAACATTGTGGTCAACTCTGACAAGCACAACCTTGTTTTTAAGATCAGCGTCCTGAATTTTTGGCATATCAATTTTTATCATAGAGGCCTCCTTGTAATTTTATTTATAATGATTGTCTTTTTCCCAGTTTAATGGATTGTTTTTTATATATTCCTTTATCCTGTGCAATGATTTATCATTACGGATAATGTGTTCATAATAATTTCGTTGCCAAAATTTACCAGGGAAAGGCGTCCATCCATGTTTTTTTACGCCATTAATATATTGTTTTGTTGTTAATGTTTTAAAACGATGGATAATATCAGGGATTGATAATTGTTTTTTATTATCAAAATTATCTCTGTGCCGTTGGGTCACGTTGTTGTGCCGTTGGGTTATGTCGTTGTGCCGTTGGGTTATGTCGTTGTGCCGTTGGGTCACGTTGTTGTGCCGTTGGGTTATGTCGTTGTAATGTTGGGTCACGCCCCTGTGCGTGAC
>JBBAGC010000247.1:0-4177 GCA_041655115.1 Spirochaetota bacterium
ATCCCACATCTCCGCATACAAGGCGATCCATGGGCTTGTCATTTTCCATGTCATCCTTGACATCTTCAATTGCGGTTATCTGGTCAGGTGTTTCTTCAAATTCAAACTGTGATTCAAACTCTTCCTGCCAGCGCGTGTCAGGGGGGAATCGGAATCCCTTAAGGGCATTTCTTTGAGCATAGATTTTAATCAGCTCTCCTGCTATTTCCTCAACAGCGCCTTGAACTTTTTCCTTTATTTTGTTCCAGGATGATTTTTTCCCAAGAGCATCAATCCTTGGTTTTCTTCCATCAATGCCTATGTATTTTTGAACAAAATTAATCTGATCAAGGGAAATGTAAAGCTTGTCACTTTCCCTGTATTCAATTACAATAAAATCTCTTTCAACACCACCTGCTGTCATTCTTTCTATGCTGTTAAAAATACCTATACCGTGATTTATATGCACAACATAATCACCGGGCTTTAGATCAAGAAAAGAATCAATTGGTCTCGAGGTTCTGCTTTTGAAAAAACGCCTCTTTCTGTAGCTTTTTCCAAAAATTTCATGATCCGAAAGAATCAGGGTTTTAATTCCTGCTATATCAATACCGGTGCTTAAAGGAGAAATAACTATATTAAAAGGTGACTCATTATTATATGTTTCAAAATTATGGTGCGGATTAAAATCTATAAACAGATCTGCAAGGCGCCTTGCCTGTCCCTCAAAAGAGGTTGTCATTATTATATTATAGCCCTCATGAATACGGGTTTCCATCTCTTCCCTGACAGATTTTATTTTGCCCTGAAATCCTGGTATGCTTTTAATGTCCCAGGTTAAGGCATTAGTGCTTGTTGTGAATGTTTGAATGGAAATGGACTTTTTCTGTAAGCTTTTAAAAGTTTCTTTGCTTAAAAGTTTTTCTGGTGCAAGGCATAGACTGGTTTTTGATTTCTTTGCATAAAGTTCGGAAAAGTTTTTTTCAATGCGGTCAAATGCTGCTTCAAGGCTGTTGCTTTCAAGCATAAAGGCCCTGTGGTTTTTTTCAAAATAGCTTTCAAGTGTATCACTTCCTGTTACATCGTGAAAAAATTCTTCAATACCGGGAATGCGGTCAATGACATAGTCGTCCTCTTTAAGCCAGGTTTTTATTTCATCAGGGAGATCCATTGCTTCATGTGTTTGTTCTCTAAGGTAATCCCTGAGATTGCGTTTTTCTGTATCAAATAAAACAAGCTCTCTTCTGGGGTAGATGGTTATTTCTTTAATTGTTCCATTTCCTATGGACACCTGTGTATTTATGTCAAATTCTCTGATTGATTCAAGTGTATCACCAAAAAAATCAAGGCGAAGAGGGTTTTCAAAAGATGGGAGAAATATATCAATTATGCTTCCTTTAACAGAAAACTGTCCAAAGGAGTCAACCCTGGCTTCTCTTGAATAGCCGTACTGCACGAGTGTTTCTATAATGTCATCATAGGGATATTCTTCGTCTATATTAAGCCCAAGGCCTTTTTTCAGGAAAAAGGAGATTGGAGGAATTTTCCGTGTAATGGATTCCACTGTTGCAATAACAAGCAGGGGCTCTTTGGAAATAATTTTGTAAAGTGTTGTTATGCGGTCTCTTTCTGTTGTTTCAGATGGTGACATGAACTCATAGGGTATGGTTTCCCATGAAGGGAATTTGAATAAATATTTATCATCAACAAAGCATGAAAGATCAAGGTACATGTCATTAAGTTGCTGAATAGTTTCCACAACCACAAGGGTTTGGCACATATTCTGATTAAAGAAAGATGATATAATAAGGGGTGCTGCACCTGGAGACACGCCTTCAATAGAAACAGGAGTCTGTTTATTTTTTTTTATCTCTTTGAATTCTTTAGAGCTGCTAAAGATGTCACTTACTGTTTTTAAAACCATATATTATCCATTGTGATTTAAGCTGTATTTATTTATATTCCGTATGATTTAATTCTATAAAATACAGGTCAGTAGAAAGGGGATATTTTTCAAGGAAAATAATGTTTAGGGAATAATTAAATGTAACCATCTGCCTGTAAAGGGCTTAAAAAAAATCTTGATTAAATTTTTAAACTAATTAAAATTAAAAATTAGAATTTGTTTCATAGAGGTTTTTTCATGAGATTTTTTCCTGTAGCTTTAATACTTTTTTTCTTTTTACAGGTTTCTGCCTTTTCCTCAAAGGAGGAACAGGTTATGGAGAAAATAATAAAAAACTATTCCTCTTTTGATTCAATAAAAGCTTCTATTGAACAGCATGTTTTTTATCCGGACAGATCCTATCATAGGCTTGCAGGGGATTACAGTGCAACAGGGGCAGGGCTTATGCGCATTGATTATTATTCTCCTTCAAGACAAACTGTAATAAATAATAAAGACGGGCTGTTTTGGTATTACCCTGAAAGTGAAACTGTTTTTGTTTCCAGAAACAGCAATATGAACAATGAATCCTTGCCTGTTTTTTTAAAAAGGGCAGAGAAAGAAGCAGGGGATTTTTTTAATCTGATTTATAAAGGTAAAAAATTTCACAGTTTTTTTAAAAGAGCTCATGTTTTTGATATTGAGCTTAAAAATAAAAGCACCTTTAGAATATGGGTAGATCCTGAAAAAGGTTATATTTTAAAAAGATACTTTATTGACTCTAAAGGCATGGAAACAGTTAAGGAGCTGTACAGCAGTTATATAAAAGTTAATGGCATTTTAATTCCAACAGAGGTTGAGGTTCATGCCAGAACCTCTAACGGCATAGTAAGAACTTTGACTCAATACAGCAATGTTCGTGTAAATGACACAGTAAACCCTTCTGACTTCGTGTTTAAAGTAAAAAGCTTTATGAAGGTGCGAGCTTTTGATGAAAATTAAGTTTTTTGTTCTGTCTTCTATTGTTTTCATTACCCTCTTTTATTTTGCTTCATCCCTTTATGCTCAAAAGCTTTACAGGATTAAGTACTATGGCTGCAGTGGCATTGTTGATTTAGATAAAGATAAATATTCTTTTTTACCTGATATATCTGAGGATAGGCTTAAACTGTTAAGTGTGGACATAACCAGGCTTTACCATGCAAAGGGTTATAGTGCATTTTATGTAGAGGAGATTGTAGTAAAGGCAGATGATACTGTTGAATTTTATTGCAATGAATCTATGGTGAGCAGTGTTGTTGTTTCAGGTGCAGGAAAAGATGAATCAGAGCAGGTTAAAAACGAAATATTTCCACAGGGCTTTCCATACAATGAAATTATTCTTAAAAAAAATCTAAATTTGGTAAAGGAAAAATATGGATACAGCAATGTTCACATTCAGGTGGAAAGGGATATATATAAAGATATAATAATAAAAGCCAAAGTTGTTAAAATCACTAACAGGCTGGGTTTTTCTGCAACAGGAAGCCCAGTTTATGGTGCTGTTCTTTCTTTATCCTGGGATGTTTTTTTTGAAAAAAGTGTTTTGCACATGGGGTTTAACTCATCCTTTGCACAAAAGCAGGTCAGAATGACCGACATGAGTATATTTTATGATAAAAAATTCAACCATATAGCTTTTTTGTCAGGGTTTAATTTAAGGGAAAGCAAAGATTACTTCAATGATGAAATGCTTTATAAAAACAGGTTAGTTTCTCCTGAAATATCTGTTTATCGTTTTTTTGGGCTGTTAGGTGGTGCAATTGTTTTTAATGGAGATTATTATGCCCTTGGAAACTATAATGAAACAGGGGATTCAAGTGCTTATTCAGGATATGGCGGTGTAAAAGTTTTTTATAACAACAGAAATTATGTGATTGATAAAAGGGAAAGCAAAAATTTTTTTATTGAAGCAAGGGCAGGGGCTAACAGCCTGGAAAAAAAAGCTGCATTAAAGATCAGGTCAGAGGCATTTTTTTCTTTTCAGGTTTTCAGCAGGGCAGCCTTGATTTTTAAAAATTATTTTTTTATGACCACTGAAAAGGAAAGGCTTTTTCAGGAATATGTTTTTGATCATCATCTGCCTGGCCGGATGAATGATTATACTGTTTCAAATTTAAAAAATTCAGCCGGACTTGAAGCAGAGTTTGAACTTTACCCTTCCCTGTTTTATGCAGGGCCACTTTTTTATTATGGAATATATGAAAATAAAAATAATGATTTTAAAAACTTTTTATCCACAGGGCTAAGCGTTTCTTTTGAATTAAAAGGGGC
>JBBAGC010000248.1:0-4136 GCA_041655115.1 Spirochaetota bacterium
TAGAAAGTGCAGGTGAAGATAAAAACTTTGAAGATTTAAACAGGAAAGTGGCTTCATCTTTGGCCTGTCATTCATCAAAGAGGGCTGGTGATAAATTGAGCGATTCAGATATGAGAAAGCTTGTTTCTGAAATTTTTGAAGGTGAAATGGAGTTAAGATGTCCTCATGGGAGACCCTTTCTTCATAAAATAAGGAAAAATGATTTTGAAAGAATTTTCAAAAGGTGATATTTATGAAAAAAATTGTTATTGCTGTGACTTCCTCAATTTCTGCATATAAAGCCTGCGATCTTGTGCGGCTTTTTGTCAAGGATGGCTTTAACGTATTTGTAACAATTACAGAAAATGCATGCAAGCTTGTTTCTCCACTTACTTTTCAGGTTCTTAGCGGGAATCCAGTTTATACTGATGAAACTCTCTGGGAAAAAAAAGAAATGGGGCATATATCTTTAAAGGATAATGCAGATCTTTTTCTCATAGCTCCTGCAACTGCAAATATTCTTGGCAAGTTTGCTAATGGTATTGCTGATGATATTGTAACAACAACATTTCTGGCAATGAAAGCACCAGTTCTAATTGCCCCTGCAATGAATCCTGATATGTACAGTCACTGGGCAGTACAGGAAAATATTCAAAAATTGAAAAGCAGAGGAGTCTTGTTTGTTGAACCTGATAAAGGGCTTGTTGCCTGTGGAGATGAGGGGCAGGGCAAGCTTGCTGATGTAGATAAAATACACAGGGTGTCTCTGGATGTTATTGCAGGAAAGTAAAATTATTGTTACAGGCGGGCCTACAAGGGAATGGATAGACCCTGTAAGGTATATATCCAATGCTTCTTCTGGTAAAATGGGAATAGCCCTTGCAGATGCTGCTCTGTCCCTGGGGAAAGAAGTGGTATTTATACATGGGCCTATTGATGTTTCACTTTTAAAGGATAAAAAATATCGTTCTGTTTCAGTAGACTCCACAGAGGATATGCTCAATGCAGTTCTTTCAGAGGTAGGTGAAAACTCTGTTCTGGTCATGTCCGCAGCACCTGCTGATTATGCACCAGTTGAAAAAGTAAAAGAAAAGATAAAAAAGACTGATGGTGAAATAACATTGCATATGAGGAAAACTCCTGATATTCTTAAAAATGTGGCAAAACTTCGTGCAGAAGAGAAAATAAAAAATATTTTTGTAGCAGGCTTTGCTGCAGAAACAACAGATATAGAAAAGTATGCCAAGGGAAAGCTTTTGGAGAAAAACCTTGATATGATATGCTTAAATGATGTGTCAAAAGAAGGCGCAGGATTTGGAACAGACACGAATATAATTACACTTTTTTTTAAGGATAACAGTAAAGTTGAGCTTCCAATATTAACAAAGAATGATGTGGCAAAAAAAATATTTAGCTATATAGAATCTCAGCTTTTAAGCAGGAGGTAATACCATGTACATACGGCAGCCTGCTGTTGCAGGTTCCTTCTATCCAGGGGATCCGGATAAGCTGAAAAGCATGATAAATGGATTTCTCAAGGATGCAGAAGCGGATAAACCTGAAATCAGGGGAAATATTTATGGCATAATCTCACCACATGCTGGCTATGTTTATTCAGGGCCAGTAGCTGGTTATGGGTTTAGCTATTTATCCCACTTGAATATTGATACATATATTATTTTAGCTCCTTCCCACAGAGCCAGGTTTAAGGGTGCTTCTGTTATTCCCAGGGGTATTTATTCCACACCATTAGGGAATATGGACATTGATTCTGATATGGGTGAGGAGCTGGTTAAACTTGAAGGCTTTGGCTTTATACCAGAGGCACATGAGCTTGAGCATTCGCTTGAAGTTCAGGTTCCCTTTGTTCAGGTAGTGAGTGAAGGTTCTAAAATTGTTCCTGTGATTATTGGAACAACTGATCTTAACTTATGCAGGCATATTGGGGAGTCAATTGCTTCAGCGATTAGGAAAGATAAAAACTACGCTGTGATAATCTCAACTGACTTGTCCCATTATCACAGTTATAACAGCGCAATTGAACTTGATAATAAAATTATAAAAAGCATTGAGTCATTTGATGAAAATAAATTAAGCATTCTTTTGCAAAGCGGAAAGGCTGAAGCCTGTGGTGAGGGACCTTTAATTTCAGGCATGTATTTGTGCAGATCTATGGGTGCAAAAAAGGCGGTTGTGGTTAAGTACGCCAATTCTGGTGATACAGCAGGTTCAAAGGACAGGGTTGTGGGCTATTTATCTGCTGTTTTTTATTCAAATGAAAAGGAGTAGGCATGGCAGATCTTAACAGAGAGCAGCAGATAAAACTGTTGCAATTAGCAAGGAAAACAATTTCCGATAAACTTGGAGTTGATGAAAATATAAACCTCCCTGATTTAACAGATGAAATATTTCTGGAAAAAGCAGGAGCCTTTGTTACAATACATCTTAATAAAGAGCTAAGAGGCTGTATTGGTTATATTCAGGGGGTTAAGCCCATACCTGAGACAGTTAAAGAGGTTTCTGCTTCTTCTGCATTTCAGGATCCCAGGTTTCAACCTTTGACTAAAAAGGACTATCCTCATATTGATATTGAAATATCTGTAATGAGCCCAATTGAGGATGTTGTAAATATTGATGATATTGTTGTTGGCAGAGACGGCCTTATTATTTCACGGGGATATAAAAGGGGGTTGCTTCTTCCCCAGGTGCCTGTTGAGCAGGGCTGGGATAGGGATACTTTTTTAACTCATACATGCTATAAGGCAGGGCTGCCAGGCGATTCCTGGAAGAAAGAGGGTGTTAGAATTGAAAAATTTTCTGCTCAGGTTTTTTCTGAAAAGGATTTAGGGCTGCTATAGATTTTATGTTTTTTTGATCGCAGATCGCAAATTTTTTTATTCCCGGAATTTTAAAATGAAATTTAAAAAATTGCTCCTTGTTTTTTTAATTGTTTTCTTTACATTTTCCTGTAAGGAAAAGCCTGTTTTTGTTGATCCGGCTTTTATCCTTATGAAATGGGGAGATGCTGTAAAAAAAATGAATTACAGGGACTATGCAGAGTGCGAAGCTTTTCCCAAGGACATAAAGGTCTTTAATGAGCTGTATAAAAATTATTATTTTACCGATTTTCTCATAAGTGAAATGGGCAAATATAAAGAAGCAGATATTAAAACTGATGCTTTGGGCAAAAAATATAATTACAGAACTATCTATTTTGAATGTCTAAGAACAGAAAGAAAAACCGGAGATGTGGTTGAAAGCATGAAGGGTGATATAGAGTTTATTAAATATGTTGATGAACCTGATTTAAACAGAGGGTGGCTCATGTTTAACAGGACTGTTGTAAGGATTGGGGTGGATAAAAACTAATGAAGTTTTATGAGTTTTTTATAGGTTTCAGGTATTTAAAATCAAAAAAGTCTGATGGGTTTATTTCATTCAATACTGCTCTTTCTGTTTTTATTGTTTTTTTGGGTGTGTTTATATTAATTGTTGTTCTTTCTGTAATGAATGGGTTTCAGTCGCAGATAAAGGATAAAATACTTGATGTTGATTCTCACATAGTAGTTTCCAACCTGTCGAGCGAAATTGACGGAATGGCAATGCGAAACTACCTTGAATTGACAGAAGAAATAAAAAAAGTTAAAGACGTTGTTTCTGTAAATCCCTATATACAGGGTCAGGGGCTTTTTAGATTTAAAAAAAACATCGCTCCTGTTATGATAAGAGGAATGGGAACAAAGGATGATATTCCTGTTGATGATGCAAAGTTTATTAAATCAAACAGGGAAAAGTTTTGTAAAGAAAGGGGTGTTTTTATTGGTGAGGAAATGGCTTATAATTTCAATATTAAGGAAGGGCAATATATTGAACTTATAGTTCCCAAGGGGAGGCTTTCTGCAGTAACAGGAGTTTTGCCTGGTATTTCCAAATATGAGGTTTTAGGTTTATTTAAAACCGGATATTATGACTTTGACACAAAGCTTATACTCATGTCTCTTACTGACAGCCAAAAA
This sequence comes from Spirochaetota bacterium, assembly GCA_041655115.1. Classification (GTDB taxonomy): domain Bacteria; phylum Spirochaetota; class UBA4802; order UBA4802; family UBA5550; genus JBBAGC01. Next base: position 3,996 of record JBBAGC010000248.1, read on the forward strand.
CTTTTTTCTGTAGGTAATGTTGCCTATGCAGTTGGAGTAAAGATAAAAGATATATTTAAAATGAACAGGGTAGCTTCGGAAATACAATCTGTTGTGGGATACGAATACTCTGCCTTAACTGCTGAGCAGAGAAACCACAAC